>CAZWPV010000101.1:0-8145 GCA_964635485.1 uncultured Anaerolineales bacterium | reverse complement strand
CGGGCGACGTGCAGGTCTTTGTCGCGCCCAGCCGCAAGCTGAACGCCTACACCTTTGGCGTCCTCCCGCCGAAGGTCGTCGTGCTCAACTCGGCGCTGCTGCAAGTGATGGACGCCGACGAGCTGCGCTTCGTCCTGGGCCACGAACTGGGACACGTCCGCCTGGGGCACACCTGGCTCAACTCCCTGGTGGGCGGGATGGCGGGTGTCCCCAGCCCCATCGGCGCTTGGGCCTTGATGACGCTGGCCTTTCGCTGGTGGAACCGGGCCTGCGAGCACTCGGCGGACCGGGCGGGGATGCTGGCCTGCGGAAGGCCACACAAGGCGCTTTCGGCACTGATCAAGCTGGAGGCAGGGCCTGCGGCGCTCACCCGCGCCGGCCTGGACCGGGCGTTGCGCGTCATCGACGCCGAGGATGACAACGCCCTGAGTCACCTGGAGGAGGCACTGGGCACGCACCCGATGATGATCAAGCGCATCCAGCAACTACGCCGCTACGCCGCCTCGGCAGAGTACCGCCGCTTGCAGGCATTGGTGGATCGGAATGCTGCAGGCCGACAGACAACCGGTTGATACCGGATTATTTTTGCATTATACTCCTTATCAGGATAATGCAATTACACCCAAAGGGAATATCCAATGGCAGATACTCAGGTACCCATCGGACAGGTGAAACGGGATATATCCGACTTGGTCAACCGGGTCGCGTATGGCGGTGAGCGGATTGTCCTCACATCCCGGGGCAGACCCAAAGCGGCCCTGGTCAGCATCGAGGACTATGAACATCTCACGAAAGTCCTCAAGGAGGGCGGCAAAGTGTACGCGCGCCGCCTTGTGGTCAACATCGAGAACTACGAGCGCCCTACGGAAAAGGAAGCGAGCAGCAATCTGGCGCACTTGCAGATCTGGCTGGCACAGACGGATGCCCTGGTGGCCGAGATCTTGGAACGGCGAGGCGGCGAGGAAATTGCCATCGACGATCTCATGAAGCGAGAACGAGAAGAGTTGGAGAAACGAAATGACTGGGTCGCCAGTCGTCATTGACGCCAGCGTCGCTCTCAAACTGGTGTTGCCCAACCCGCTGCGGGAACAGTGCCGCAACACAGTTGCCTGGCTGATGGATGGGGGTTTTGAACTCGTCGACCCTGCCCTGTAGGCCTACGAGACGACCTCCACTCTGTGCAAGGCCGTTCACTTCGAGCAACTGACGCCCGACGAAGGCAGACGCATTCTTACCCAACTCAGCGAACTAGATGTACGGATAGTCACCCCTGACTCCCAGCACAACCATCGGGCTTTCGAGTGGACGCTGCAATTGAAGCGAGCAGCAGCTTACGACAGTTACTACCTTGCGCTGGCAGAGATGCTGGGATGTGATCTCTGGACGGCAGATCAGCGGCTGTTCAACGCAGTAAACCTCCCTTGGGTACGCTGGGTAGGCAACGTTTGATTCTGCTTTTCACTCGCCTACCTCCATAGCAATCTCACTTGTCAACTCATCTTCTCCAGCGACACCAAAGGATGTCAACTCCTCCGAAAAGGGCTGCTCCAGATAACGCCGCACAAAGTAGGGATACAAATCCATCGCGTCGTTGACTGCCTCCGGCGTCAGCGGGCAATCCGGCGGGCGGGCGATGAAGGGGTAAATCTGCGGCCCGCCCAGCCCCCCGTGCGTCGCCATCTGCTCCTCGAACGCCACGACCTTGCCGTCGCTTCCCATCGCCCCCAGCACGATCAGGTCGCCGGAATGCGGAAAGTGAGTCAGGTAATGAAGCTGGCTGGCGGCATAGGCCGCGTCGCCGAACTGGGTCAGGGGATGCGGCTCTTCGATCCGCTCGCCATCTTGCTCGATCACCAAGCTGCCCCCATCACTTCCCAACACGACCGTCCGCCCCTCGGCCCGCCCGACCAGCGCGCCGACGCCGGGAGTCGCCAGCAGGGCATCCATCAGGTGGGGATACAGGATCGCCACCTCGACCAGATCGAGTGGACGGGGGCTGACGTTGAAATAGACGTGGGCCAGAGGACCGGAAGCGGACACGACGACGTCCTGTTGTCGCGTCAGATCATAATCCAATTCGTACTTATCCAACACGCGCCGGTTCACGTAACGCCGCACCGCGGCGAGCGCCCGGCGCAACCGAGGCCTGGAGCTGGATTCCTCCAAGCCCCTCAGCTCCTCCACCAAGTAATTCGCCTTGTCCACCGAGTGATCGTGAGCATCCACACGCTCATCGACCGAGAGATCCTGTCCAGCTTCAGTCGCGATGTAACTCGCCAGACCGACGCCGTTGAGCCAACTGAAGGGCACCGATGGCGTGTTCCCGTGGTCGGAGATGACGTAGAGATCGTATTGTCGCTTCCTGTAGCGGGCGCGCATACGGTCGATCTGGCGAATGCGTTTGTCGATGCTGCGGAGCGTTTTGAAAGCGTCCTTGTGATCCAGACCCGCCTTGTGAATTACGTCGTCGTAGATCGTATAGTTGGCATAGATGGCCGGCGCGCGACGGTAGATATCCAACATCACGCCAAAAGTCTGCACCTCTGTAAACAGCGTCTCGCTGAGCGCCTGCAAGAAGGGCGAGAAAACGTCAAAGGGATTCTCCACGCTGCGCCTCACCAGTGCGACCAGCCGGCGGCTCAATTTTCCCAGATAGCCCGCCATCACCAGCCACGACACTCTCATAATGCGGAACGGGCTGAGCAGGAACAACAGAAACAAGCCCATCCCGCGCACACTCTCGAAGAAACGCTGCCTGTGGAGCGTGCTCAGGGTGAAGAGCGCCAGGGCCGCGTCTCCATCGAGCATACTGACGTAGCAAGAGCCTCCACGCAGGATACCGGGCCGCCCGGGACTGACACGGGCGCGCATGATGCGCATCGAGTCGGGAAGCTTGGCCAGTATACCCCGTCGCCGATCCTTCTCATACCAGCGGAAACCGGGGATATCGAAGCGGTTGCCAAACATGAGACCGGCCTGAACAGCGGGGGTCGTACTGGGGATTCCGCAGCGCCAGGGGGAAACGATCAGGCGGCGTGAGGCCAGCAAGCGACCCAGGTAGGGCATGTGACCGGCAGCGATTGCCTGGACTAGATGCTCGTGGGAAAAGCCGTCGATCTGGATGATGATGAACCCACGCCGCCAATCCAGTGCGACGCCGGGCCGGCCCAGGCGACGGGCCAGCGTGCCGTACTTGCGCGTGTAGTAGATATCGGAGATTGCGCCGACGATATCGAGGACACGCTCTGCAAACCAGGTAGACATTGAATGCAAAACTGATACGGCCGAGGCGTGGTATAGGGCCTCGTGTCCACGGTCTATGGTTCGCGCATCACTTGATCGCGCGACGCGCCGCCGGGACGTAGAATCGCTCGGCGTATTCCTTGACCATGCGGCGCGTGCAAAAGACGGGAGCCGCCGTGCGGATCGCCTCCTTCATCACCCGCACCCAACCCCGGGGCACGCCGTCGGCATCCCGTTTGTAGAACAGGGGCACGACCTCGTTTTCGAGCAGACCGTAGAGCGCTTCGGCCTCGGCAGTATCCTGCACTCCAGGATCTTTGTAATCCTGCCCCGTGTCAATCGCCCAGCCGTTGGCCCCATTGTACCCCTCGGCCCACCAACCGTCGAGCACGCTCAGGTTGGGGATGCCGTTGATGGCCGCCTTCTGACCGCTGGTGCCGCTGGCCTCATGCGGGCGGCGCGGGTTATTCAGCCACACGTCCACGCCCTGCACCAGGTAGCGCGCCACCTGCATATCATAGTCCTCGATAAAGGCGATGCGCCCGCCCATCGACGGGTCGCGGGCGGCGTTGTAGATGTGCTGGATGAGGCGCTTGCCGCCGTCATCGGCCGGGTGCGCCTTTCCCGCAAAGATGAACTGCACCGGGCGATGCTCGTCGTGCAGCAACCGCTTCAGCCGGTCCAGGTCGTGAAAGATGAGCGTCGCTCGCTTGTAAGTCGCAAAACGCCGCGCAAAGCCAATGACGAGCGCATCAGGGTCGAGGAGCGTCCCGGCGGAAAGCACCTGGTCGGCGTCTATCCTGCGCTCGACCCGATCCTGGCGCGCCCGCTCGCGGATCAGCGTCATCAGCTTGCGCTTCAAATGCACGTGGGCGGCCCACAGCTCCTCGTCCGGCACGTCGAGAATACGCTCCCACAGGGCAGGATCGTCCTGATCCTCGATCCAGTCAGGCTTCAGATACTTGCGATAGATCCTGTTCATCGCGTCGCCGATCCACGACGGCACGTGGACGCCGTTGGTGACGTGCGTGATCGGCACCTCGTCCACCGCCTTTTCAGGCCAGACCACCTGCCACATACGGCGGGTTACCTCGCCGTGCAACTTGCTCACGCCGTTGCACTGCCCCGACATACGCAGCGCCAGCACCGTCATATTGAAACCGCGACAGTCCTCGCTCGCGCACCCCAGCGCCATGAATGCCTCCCGGCTGAGACCCAGGCGAGGCCAATAGTTGTGGAAATACCGCTCGACCAGGCTGAACGGAAACACGTCGTGGCCCGCCGGTACCGGCGTGTGCGTCGTGAAGAGCGTCGTATCCCGGATGACTTGGCGCGCCTCCTCGAACGACTGGCCCGCCTCGACCAACTCCCGCGCGCGCTCCAGCACCAGGAAGGCCGAGTGCCCCTCGTTGAGGTGATAGACCGCCGGATCGATCCCCAGCTTTCGCAGGACGCGCAGGCCGCCGATACCCAACACGATCTCCTGCTGGATGCGCATCTCCTGGTCGCCGCCGTACAACCGCGCGGTCAACTCCTGATCCCACGGCGCGTTCAAATCGTGGTGGGCGTCCATCAGGTAAAAGCTCACTCGCCCCGCCTGGACGCACCAGACCTGGAGCTGCACCTCCCTATCGCCCACTTCTACCGGAACAAAAAGGCAGTCTCCACTATCCTCACACAACTCCTCGCGGATGGCAGCCTCTTCCGTCTTAAAGACCGGGTAAACCGCCTCCTGCCACCCGTCGGATGTGAGTGTCTGGCGGAAATACCCCATCTCGTAGAGAAAGCCCACCGCCACCAGGGGCAGTCCGATGTCGCTGGCCTCCTTACAGTGATCGCCCGCCAGCACCCCCAGGCCGCCGGAGTAGATGGGCAGCGAACGGTGCAGGCCAAACTCGGCGGAAAAGTAGGCGGTGGGACTCTCCACCAGATCAGGATGCTGGCTCGGGAACCAGAGATGCCCGTTCTTCAAGTCGGTATCGAGCGCCATCATCACGGCATCGTACTGGCGCAAGAAAAACGGGTCGGCGGCCAACTCCTCCAATCGCTCCACCGGCACCTCGCGCAGCATCTTGACCGGATTGTGGCCGGTGTTGCGCCACAACGTCCGATCCAGCATCTTGAACAAGTCGCGAGAACCCCGGTGCCAGCTCCACCAGAAGTTGTAGGCCAATTCCTCCAAACGCGCAATGCGCGGCGGCACCTTTTCCGATAACAAACGGGCACTAGTCTGCACGCTTCCTCCTTCGAATTACAGGGAACGATAACGCCTGCGACGCCGCAGGTCGTTCTACGGGGACCTTTGCAGAATAACGACGAGCACAATAATAGCAACGACGGCGAACTCGATCAAGAGCGAGGCTTTGAGGCACTCCAGCAGATACTGGTGGGCTACGTTGACGGTGACGTAGAAAATAAGCAACAGGAGAAGCCCGCCGGCCCAGGCACTGACCTGCCAGTAATTCATCGCCCAGGTAGCCTCACCGACCACGAGGCCAACGATGCCGGCGAAAGGAAGCACGCGCTGAAACGCCACGTCCGCCACACTCAACAGGTCGAGTGAAAACACGCCCGCGACGAGAAGCGTCAGCGTGGCAGTGACCAGGCTGCGCGTGCGTGTCTGGTAGATGAAGGTGAAAAGGGCAAAGACCAGCAGATAAGCCAACACGTTGAGGGCCAATCTGGCCGTGGGATAGCCGGAGGTTTCAGGGCTGACCACGGCGTACTCGGCAGCGACGACCAGACTGATGCCGACGCCGGCCAAGAACAGCCCTCCAAGCCACGCAGGCCAGGAGGTAATACGCTCCAGCAAAGCAGCAGAGAGGCCGGCCAGCGTACCGGGCAAAATCCAAGAGACGTAAATGGGCCGCCCAGGATGCTGCCCCAAGTGCGGGTGCCCGTGTAGAATGAGATTGGTGCCTGTGCAGACCAGGCCCACCATCAACGTGACCAGCAGCCAAACGCCGGTGACACGGATCTCCAGGGGTGACCCCAGCGGCTCCAATCTCCACACGTGCTCGGGCAACTCGATGAAGCGGAAGAGCGCGCTGCCCAGCAGTAGCACGGCCAGCAGCACGCTCAGACGATTACGATCCAGGGACTCGACGGTATCTTGCATCAGGCCTAGCCAACAAGTCCACGATCTTGCCGAAAGCTAGCAGGATATCCTGACCAGTGTTCGAACTGTCCAATTCACGGATAGCTACATCGCGGCCTTCGGAAAGGCTGCCAATCAGGCCGCATTGTACCGTTTGGCACACTATTTGTCAACCCTATTGTGTGTGCTATAATCCTGCGGCAGGTGGTAGATTGGTAGGTGGTAGACCAGTTTACCAGCGTACCAATTTGCCAACCCAACTTGGAGGAGTATGCTATGAAACGCCTTATTCCCTTTCTGGTGCTGCTCTTGACTCTGCTCGCCGGATGCTGCGACCCACTCCCTCCGGCGACTCCAACCGCAACACCGCTCCCCTTCCCCTCGTCCGGCTTTACCCCTACCCCCATCCGCCTCGTCTACGGGCTGACGCTGGCCCCCTCGGGAATCGATCCCCACGTCAACGCCTCGTCGGAACTGGGCATCCCCCTCACCTCGGTGTACGACACGCTGGTCTATCTGGACCCCGAAAGCGGGGAGTTCGTCCCCGGCCTGGCGGAAGACTGGGACATCTCCGAAGACGAGATGGCCTACACTTTTTACCTCCGCAAAGGGGTTACCTTCCACGACGGTACGCCCTTCGACGCCGAGGCGGTGCGCTTTAACCTGGAACGCATCACCAGCCCCGACCTGGCCTCGCAGAAGGCCCGCTTCATGCTCGGTCCATACGAGCGAACGGAGGTGGTGGACGAGTACACCGTGCGCATCCACCTCGGCGAGCCATTCGCCCCCCTCTTGGATTCGCTCAGCCAGGTCTACCTGGGGATGGCCTCCCCGACGGCGGTCGAGAAGTGGGGCAGCGACTACCAGTTGCATCAGGTGGGCACCGGGCCGTTCACCTTTGCCGAGTACGTGCCACAGGATTACCTGCTGCTGCGGCGCAACCCCGACTATGCCTGGGGACCGAAAATCTACCAACACGAGACGGCCCTGGCGGAGGAGATCGAGTTCCGCTTCTTCGCCGACCCGGCCACCCGCTCGCCCGCGCTGGAGACGGGGGAAGCAGAGATAATGGGCGAGATTCCGCCGCAGGATGCCGTTCGACTGATGGAAAGCGAGGACTTTATCATCGAAGCGGTGCCGATTCCGGGCGTGTCGCTGATGTTCTTCCTCAACACCACCCGCGCGCCGCTGGACGACGTGGATGTGCGGCAGGCGCTCCTCTACGGGACGGATCGACAGGCCATCGTCTCCACCATCTTTCGCGACACCTCGCCGGTTGCCTACGGGCCGCTGGCGGCAAACACCTTCGGCTACGAGCCGGCGGTGCGGGACTATTACGCCTACGATCCAACCCAGGCGGCGGCGCTGCTGGATGCAGCAGGTTGGATAGACACCGACGACGACGGCATCCGCGACAAGGACGGTGAGCCGTTGGTGCTCGACATGTTCCTGATGAGCTGGGGCCACATGCCAGAGATAGGCCAGCTACTGGCAGCTCAGTGGGCAGAGTTGGGCATCGGCGTAAACAACCAAGTCGTGAGCTACCCGGAGGCGCTGGAAGTTGCGGGCGAGGGCCGCCATCACCTGATCCCATTCAACCTCTCGGGCAGCGATCCCGACATCCTGCGCAAGTTCTTCCACTCCGCGGCCGGCTTCAACTGGTCGAAGCTGGACGACGCCGAGATGGACAACTGGCTGGAGGTAGCGGCGCGCACGTCCGACTGGGAGGAACGAGAGGCACTTTACAGCCTGGTCGTTACCTGGATATCTTGGTCACGCACGCGCCGCCTTTAGGCATCCACGAT
>CAZWPV010000100.1:0-8206 GCA_964635485.1 uncultured Anaerolineales bacterium | reverse complement strand
GAGGAGGTAGGGAATCTCCTCCTTGTTGATAAAGTCCGAGTCCAGGTAGTCGGCGGAGATGAGGCACACGGCGACGGCGGCTTTTTCCATCGCCCCTTTGATTTCGTCGTACCACTCGGCGCCGCTGCCGATCCGCCGGTCGTCCCACAGGTCGATGTGACCGACCCGTCTCAGAATCCCCAGGTGGGGGTGCAGGCGGTCCTTCCATTCCTCGTCCTTGTGGCTGTAGCTGATAAAGACGGTGGGTAAGGTGGCTCGACGTTTTTTGTCGACTCGACGTTTTTCGTCGACTTTGGCCATGGTTCCCTCCTGCCGAGAAACCCGGTTTCGTCGCTTCGCTTACCGAGAAACCGGGTTTCTTCTGATTTACCGGTTCTCCAGTCGGAAGCCGTGGCCGCGCACGGTGACGATGTAGTTGTGATCGGGGTCCAGCTCCGCCAGACGCTCGCGCAGGCGGCGCATCAGCGCGTCGATGGCCTGCTCGGAGATGCCCGTCGCCTCCTCCTCGATCCACACGACGTTGACGACCTCCTCCCGCGAGACGACCTCCCCCTCGCGCTCGAACAACGTCTCCAGCAGCCGGTACTGGGCGATGGAGAGGGGCGGGGCCAGCTCGTGCCCGCCCACAAAGATACGCCGGGCGGCCCGGTCGATGTGCAGGCCCCGGTTGGGGCCGCTCATCGCCAGCGGCAGCGTCGCGTCGGCGGCCACAAAACCCAGCTTGATGCACAGGGCGATCTGGATCTCGTCCTCGTCCTGCAACCGGCGGGGCTTGTCGAGCACCTGCTGGCTGTTGACGAACGTGCCGTTCTTGCTGCCCAGGTCGCGCAGCAGGTAGCCCTGCTCGTCCCGCTCGATCTGGGCGTGGTGGCGCGAGATCTGCCGCTTGGGAATCGTGATGTCGCAATCCGTCCCGCGCCCGATGATCATCTTATCCCTGTCTATGACCCACCGCTGTCCCTCCATGTCTCCCTCGTAGACGATGAGCATTGGCATCTCTTGTCGTGTCGTCATCGCAACCTCCTTGACAGAATGAATCTTCTCGCTTATGATGGCACTTGACCGAATAGAGGAGAAGAAAACCTGTGGCCCGCTTGCTCGAACCCGGTACCGTCTTGCGCAGACGGTACGAAATCATCGCGCCTGTCGGCCAGGGAGGGATGGGTGCGGTCTACCGCGCCGAAGACCTGCGCCTGGAGGGGCGCGTGTGCGCCGTCAAAGAGATCTGCGCCGACCCCGACGCCACGCCCGAGGCGCTGGCCCAGGCCCAGGAGCAGTTCCGCCGCGAGGCGTTCACCCTGGGACGGCTGGATCACCCCAATCTCCCCAAAGTCTCCGATACGTTCTCCGAGCACCACCGCGAGTACCTGGTGATGGATTTCGTCGACGGGCCCGACCTGCGCCAGTTGATGGAGGAGGAGCGGCGGCAGGGACGGTTCCTCGACGAGCGGCAGGTGCTCGAGTGGGCCGATCAGTTGTGTGACGCGCTGGAATACCTCCACGGCCAGGACCCTCCCGTGCTCCACCGCGACATCAAGCCGGCCAACATCAAGCTGACCGCCGGCGGGTTGATCAAGCTGGTGGACTTTGGGCTGGTCAAGCTGCTGGCGACAGATGACACGCGCACCGTCACCATCCTGCAAGGGCGGGGCACCGTGGCCTACACCCCGCTGGAGCAGTACGGTGGAGACGCAGGCCACACCGACGTGCGCACCGATATTTACTCCCTTGGCGCTACGCTCTACCATCTTCTAACCAATCAGCCCCCCGTCGATGCCAAGCAGCGCTTTCTCGATCCCAACGCGCTCGTGTTCCCGCGCGCAGTCAACCCCCACATCTCGCCCGCCACCGAGCGCGCCATCATGCGGGCCATCGCCATGCACCCCGATCCCCGCCCGCAGACCGTGGCGGCGTTCCGCGAGATGCTCCACGCCAGCTCGCTGCCGCCCTCCCTGATTCCCATCGTCCCCGCACAGGGAGAATGGCACCGGGCGGTGAACGAAAACCGCGACCTGTTGATCACGGTCGGCGTGGTGCTCGCCCTTGCCGTCTTGGCGACGCTCCTCGGATAGGTCGATTTATCTCCTGCTCGCCCACAAGGGGCGAATATTGCTCTGAAAATAAGCGGCGCTGTTCCCCCCCTCACCTAACCTCCCCCACCAGGGGGGAGGGACTTGATGCCCCCTTCCCTCGGTGGGAGGGGTTGGGGGAGGGGGAAGTATTTTCATCATCGAAGTGCCCCAATGGGGCATAGTTACTACTCCGTTGTTCTTTGTCGCCCGGCAAGCCAGGCGATGGCCAGCGGTACGATGCTGCCGAACAGCGCAACCCATCCTGCCGCCCACACGCCGCTCTGCTGCCGCAGCCAGCCGGCTCCCGGCAGGCCGATCGCGTAGGCCACGTACAGCCCCAGCCCGCCGATCGTGCTCCACAGGGCGATGCGCAGCGACCGCTCGACCGGTTCGTTTTTGAAGCGCAGGGCATAGTACCCGGCGCCGCTGGCGACCAGGACGCCGAACAGGGCCAGTATCAGGTCCCCCAGGCCGGCCCCGCCCCCCGTGGGCGTTCCTCCGCCGTTGCCGGGTCCGGGCGTCGGCTGTGGCGACTTTGCCGGGGTGGGCTCCGGCACCGGCGTCAGCGTCGGTGTCGGCGTCGGCGTGGACGTGGCGCCGGGCGTCGCGGTCAGGGCGTCTTCCTCGCTCCCCGGGACCGTGATCTGCAGGACGACCGTGCGTGGCACGGGGTCTGTCTGGATGGAGATGTCGAGCTGCCCTGCTCGGTCGAGCGTGAGCGCCGTCTCGGCCACGCCGCCACGGGTTGTCACCGTGACCGAGCTCTCCAGTGCTTCCTGGGGATAGGTAAAGATGAACTGGACGGGCGTGCCGTCCGGCACCGGGTGGTCGTTGTGGTCGAGGATGGCACTCGTTTGCAGCTTTAGGATGTCGCCGATCTCCGGTTGAGGCTCGGGCGGCAGGCTTTCTCCCGTCGCCTCTGGCGTCGGCGTGATCTCTTGGGTCGGCTCAGGCGTCGTCCCCGCCGCCGTCGGCTTGCTGATGGAATAGTTGAGGGTGATGGTCTGGTTGGGATCGGGAGAGGTATGGGTGGCCAGGTCGTAGTTGATGCCGGTGACGTTGACCGGGGGCTCTCCCGTCGGGGCGAACTCGCCAAACATCGCCTGTATCGACGTCGCGACGAAGGGGGCCACGTGGCTGTAGGCCACGTAGTAGGCGCTCAGCTTGTTGACCTCTGTGGCGTCCAGGTAGTAAGGCGCGTCGTACGCCAGCACGACCAGGTTGGGGGAACGCAGCGTGTCGGCGTACTCGGCCAAAAAGCGCCGCACGACGCTGGGTTGAGGTGAACCGTTGGCCGGGTCGAGCATGCCAAGAATGACCCAATCGGCATTTTGCAGTGCCGGCTCGACTGGGTGAGGTGAAGGAGGCGTACCTTGCTCCTCGCCCGTCTCCTCGGACGGCGGCGCGCTCATGAATTCCTCCAGATCGTCGAAGGTAAAACTGCTCACCCGCCACGGAGTGACCTGCCCCGTCGCCGCCGGGCCGTAGAGTCCCACCATGGTTTCCTCAATCTCGCGGGAGTCGATGTAGGCCACGGGTTCGCACAGGGGGCAGGGTTGCCCGCTGCGACTGTCGGTGAAGATGACGATGTTATCGTCGGGGGTGGGGGGGGAGGGGATCAGGTCGGGCGAGGGAGGGGAGAGCAGCGTGATCCCATCGCGACCGATGCCCGTCAGCATTTCCTGGTGCACGCCTACATGGCTCTCAACCCTGGCGGTGTTCGGCCGGGCGGAGGTGAGGTTGAACGGGCTGTCGTAGAGCGATAGCTTGAGCCGCAGGATGCGCGCTACGGCTTCGTCTACCGCCGCTTGGAAAGAGGTGTTGCTTTCGTATTGCTCCTGGAAGAAGGTGATCGTGGATCGGACATTGGTGGCCTGCGCCTCCCAATCGTCCGTCAGCGCGAACTGCGAGAGGATGAGCAGGTCGTTGCCGGCGAGGAATGCCTCGCGGGCGATACGGCGGCTGTTAAAGCTCGCCTCGTTGGGGTCGTAAAAGCGCCGCAGGGCGCGCACGCCAAGCCCGTCCGAGACCGTCACGCCGCCCTCCTCGCGCCAGGCGATCAACTCCTCCTGCCCCAGCAGCCGCTGGAGCCACTGGCTGTCCACACTGATCGGGCGGGTAGTGGCGAAGCGATCTCCCTCCAATCCCCGGAAGCGGATGTGAGAGACGAGCACGCCGTCCGGGCGGTTGAGAGGGTCTTCCGACTGGGCGGCGGCGAAGAAGGGAGCCAGATCGACCTGCCGCAGCTTTTCCAGCGTTCGCTGGACGGTAGAGACCTCCTCGCTCAGGGAGCGATCGGAGGCCCCCAGGCCGGGAAAGTGCTTGGCGATGACGGCAACTCGCCCGTCAGCGCCCTGGTGGACGCCGCGAATGTACGCCTGTCCCATCTGCCCCACCCAGAACGGCTCGCCGCCGAAGGATCGCACGCCCAGATCGCCTGCGCTTTCGGGCAGGGGATTTTCGAGCACGTCCAGCGAGGGCCCCAGCAGCACGTTGATGCCCATCGCGTACATCTCCTGGCCTGCGATCTGGCCCGTGGTCTCGGCGTAGGACGGGTTCCAGGTGGCTCCCAGCGCCATCTGGGAGGGCAGCGGGGTCGTGCCGTTGACGATGCTGGTGTAGGGCATGCCGTTTCCCTCGTGGCTCACGGCGACGAACAGGGGGATGAAAGGGCCGGATGAGACGTCCGTCGTCTGCTGAGCC
The DNA here is from genome assembly GCA_964635485.1 of uncultured Anaerolineales bacterium. Taxonomy (GTDB): domain Bacteria; phylum Chloroflexota; class Anaerolineae; order B4-G1; family B4-G1; genus JAFGED01. The sequence goes on along the minus strand of CAZWPV010000100.1, from coordinate 3,431 downwards.
GCGACCCAGGCGGCCTCTTGCAGTTGGCCGACCAGCGTGGCCACCTGCTCGGGGGTATCGCCCTTGTTGACGATGTTGCCGTTTTCGGGCAGTAGCACCACGCCGCCGACGCGATAATCGCGGATCAGCTCAGCGATCAAGGCGTCGTCGGCGACCTCGGTGCCGGGGAACGTGACCAGGAAGAGTTGGCCGACTTTTTCCGCAGTGGACATTTCTGCCATCAACTGCGCGACTCTGTTGTCTGTTTCCTGGGCGCGACCCGCGCTGGGTGCCGCGAGGGGCAGCAGTATAATGACCACGAGGGTCAGCACGAGCAGTGGCCGTCGTTTACTCATTTTGCATACCGGGCTTAATTGTACCCGAAATAGGACGGAGCGCAACGTGGGCGAATGAGCGAGGTGCGGTTCACGTTTTCGGATAAACCTGCCTGCCGAGGGATAAGCTTGCACGTTCCTTCCCCTCGATGGGGGAGGCTAGGAGGGGGAAAGCGACTTGGCTGACTTTCCCCCTCCCCTTCGCGCGTACTCGCGCGCGCCCTCCCGTCAAGGGAGGGGAGCAGAGTGCCCCCGAAACTTTGAACCGCTCTCGAATGAGCGAATCGGCGGTGGGTTATCTAGGGCTGCGCCGAATCGGTGATTATCGCTAGCAGCTCGTCGTGGATGAGGCCGTTGGTCGCCAGGCAGACCGGTATGTCGGCGCGGCATGGCTCTCCGCGCAACGTGGTGCAGCGGCCGCCCGCCTCGGCGACAAGGAGCGTTCCGGCGGCGGTGTCCCATGGTTTCAGTGCCAGGTTAAAGTACCCATCCATCCAGCCTGCAGCCACGTAGGCCAGCGCCAGCGCCGCCGACCCCAGCGCGCGCACCGTGCCGCAGCGGGGCGCGATGCGGAGCAGGATCTCGAGCACCCGGTCACGCACCGCGTCGCTGTGCCCCCAATCCAGCCCCAGCACCGTGTGGCTCAGATGCGATGTCCGGCTGGCGCGGATGGGTTTGCCGTCGAGTGTGGCACCCTTGCCCCGCTCGGCGGCAAAGGTCTGGTCGCGCAGTGGGTCGTAGATGACGCCGGCGAGCGGTTCGCCGCCCACCAGCACGCCGACCGAGATGCAGAAGCAGGGGACGCGGTGGGCATAGTTGGTCGTCCCGTCGAGCGGATCGATCACCCACGTGGTACCCGCGCCGATTCCCGCGCCGCCCGCCTCCTCCGAGAGGATCGCGTGGTCGGGAAAGCGCTCGTCGATCAGGTCGATGATGATGGACTCGGCGGCGGTATCGACCTCGGTGACGATGTCGCGGTACCCCTTGACGGTGACGCTGCGCTCATCCGGGTAGCGCTCGGTGATCACCCTGCCGGCTTTGTGAGCGGCCTCGATGGCGGTTTGTAGCACGTGTTCGTTCATCCATCGGATTATACGACAGGCACGACGAAGCGCAAATTGATGGTGTCAATTGTCAAATTGACACGCGCTCGATCCTATGCTACAATGTCGGGCGTTGAGGATCGTGATGACGAATTATGCGACACCCGCCCCTAGCAGCTTTGTGCCGTTCCCTTTCCGGGGAGTCGGTTAGCCTTGCATGGGTGTCTCTGGGTACACGCCTATCTTACAGCCTTCCGATAACCGGAAGGCTGGTTTTTTGAGTGCACCACACACGAGGAAGTGAAGCGATGAGGATGAGTCAACTTTTCGGCCAGACCCTGCGCCAGCCGCCGTCCGACGCCCAGATTGCCAGCCACCAACTGCTGATCCGGGCGGGGTACATCCGCCAGCTAGGGGCCGGTATCTTTAGCACCCTGCACCTGGCGCGGCGCTCGATGACCAAGATTGAGAACATCCTGCGCCAGGAGATGGACGGAATCGGCGGGCAGGAGATCACCATGCCCATCGTCCACCCGGCCGACGTGTGGAAGGGCACGGGCCGCTGGTACGAGATCGGCTCGGAGATGGGGCGCTTTCGCGATCGGAACGACCGGGACATGGTGCTGGCGATGACGCATGAGGAGGTCATCGCCGAGCTGGTGCGCACGGAGGTGCGCTCCTACAAGCATCTACCGCGCCTGCTCTACCACATCCAGACCAAGTGGCGCGACGAACCCCGCCCGCGCGCCGGCCTCATCCGCGTGCGCGAGTTCACCATGAAGGATAGCTACAGCCTGGATGCCGATTGGGAGGGCCTGGACGTGCAGTATCGGGCGCACTACCAGGCCTACTTTAACATCGCCCATCGCTGCGGCCTGCCTGTGGTCGCGGTCAGGTCGGATGTGGGGATGATGGGCGGCAAGATGGCTCACGAGTTCATGTATCTCACCCCCATTGGAGAGGACACTCTCCTCATCTGTGATGGCTGTGGCTACGCGGCCAACCGCCAGATCGCCGGGTTCCAAAAGCCCACCCCTGCCGAGGAAGCACCCCGCCCGGTCGAAAAGGTCGCCACGCCCGGCGTGACCACCATTGAGGACCTGGCTGCCTTCCTGGACGTGCCTGCGTCGAGGACGGCCAAGGCGGTTTTCACGATGGCGACGGTCACGGAGGATCAGGAGGACGTGGAAAAGCTCGTGTTCGCCATCGTGCGCGGGGACATGGACGTCAACGAGACCAAGCTGGCCAACGCGGTGAAAGCCAAGGCGCTGCGCCCGGCGCTGGAGGAGGAGATTCGCGCCGTGGGCGCTGTCCCTGGATACGCCTCGCCCATCGGCGTCGAAGGTGCTATCGTCGTCGTGGACGACCTCATCCCCCAGTCGCCCAACCTGGTGGCCGGGGCCAACGACGAGGGCTACCACCTGCTCAACGTCAACTACGGGCGCGACTATCGGGCCGACGTCGTGGCCGACATCGCCGTGGCCGAGGCGGGGCATCCCTGTCCTCAATGCGGCGCTGCGATGCGCGCCTCGCGGGGCGTGGAGGTGGGCAACATCTTTAAGCTGGGCACCCGCTATTCCGACGTCACAGGCTGCACCTTTGCCGACCAGGACGGGCGGGAGCAGCCGGTGATCATGGGGTCCTATGGCCTCGGGGTGGGGCGGCTGCTGGCGTGTGTAGTCGAGGAGCATCACGACGAATACGGCCTCGTCTGGCCGATCACCGTAGCGCCCTACCACGTCTACATCGCCGTTCTGCGCGGCAACGAGGAGGTCGCCGAGCGCCTGTATGCCGATCTGCAGACCGCGGGCGTCGAGGTGCTGTACGACGACCGCAACGAGCGGCCGGGTGTCAAGTTCAACGACGCGGACCTGATCGGCATCCCCATTCGGCTGACGGTGAGCGGGCGCGCGCAGGAGGCAGGGGGCTTTGAGCTAAAGCTCAGGCACAGCCCTGACCGCGTCGTCGTTCCGGCGGGCGAGGTGATCGCGCGCGTGAAGGAGCAGATAGAGGCGCTGCGGGCAGAGATCGACGCACAAGTGGTGCCGGTGCCCTACCAGTAGTGACGGGCCTT
>CAZWPV010000099.1:0-8219 GCA_964635485.1 uncultured Anaerolineales bacterium | reverse complement strand
ACGCGCGCCGTGGGAGCCGTCAGCTTGCGCATGGCCTCCATGGCCTTTTCGGAGCGATACTCCTGGATAAAGCCAACGCCGGCAGACAGGACGACGATGATGGCGATAAGGATCGAGTCAGCGTACTCACCCGTTCCTTCGTACCATGCAATGAAATAAGACAGGACAGCGGCGATCAACAACATGATCACGAAGGCATCCTTGAACTGGTTTAGGAAAATCTCCCAGACCTTGGTCCCGCCTTCGTCGGTCAGCGCATTCGGCCCATACTTGGCCAAGCGCTTCTTCGCCTCATCCGCAGTTAACCCCTTTTCAGCATTGGAGCCCAGCTTTTCCAAGGCCCCTTGCGGATCCATCGCGTGCCACCTGACTTCTTCCATGCCCTGCCTTCTCCTCCCGTGATGTCGTTATGCTACCCCTGCCAGTGGTTCCAAAGTCCGGGCGATTATAATCGTGAAGCTATCGTTTGTCAAGATGAGGCCCATTCTTGGAACGGTCACCCGAAAAACGGGGGTTTTCAATGCCCGTCTCGCGCGCGGAGATCCACCTCCAACGGTTACCAAACTCGGCAGATCAAACCCTTGAGATAGGCCCCCTCAGGAAAGGTCAGCGCCACGGGATGATCGGCTCCCTGCTCTAGATAGCCGACGATCTGCGCGTCCCGTCCGGCATCCAGCGCAGCGCCAAAGACGATCTTTTGGAACAGATCGGCGGAAACCGCGCCGGAGCAGGAGAAAGTGAAGAGCACCCCGCCCGGCCTGAGCAGTTGAAACGCCAGCAGGTTGACGTCCTTGTAGGCCCGCGAGGCCTTTTCCACCTCCCGCCCGCTTTGGGCGAACTTGGGCGGGTCGAGCACGATCACGTCGAATTGGCGTTCCTGGGCGCGGTAGCCCCGCAGCACGCTAAAGACATTGCCCTCGACGCATTCGACCTCCGCACTCTCAAACCCGTTGAGCACAAAGTTGCGCCGCGCCAGTTCCAGCGCCGGGGCGGAGCTATCGACCAGCGTCACCGCCTTCGCACCGCCCGCCGCCGCATAGACCCCAAATCCGCCCACGTAGGAAAAGGCATCCAGTACCTCGGCGCCGCCGCAGAACTCTGACAGCCGTGCCCGGCTCTCCCGCTGGTCGAGGTAGAAGCCGGTCTTGTGTCCGTGTCGCACGTCCACCAGAAAGCGACAGCCGTTCTCGACGATCTCGATCTCTTCCGGCGGCTCATTGCCCCACAGCAAGCCCGTGCGCTGCTCCAGCCCCTCCTTCTCCCGCACGTCGACATCAGAGCGTTCGTACACACCCTGTACACCATCCAGCAAATCAATCAACAAACGAACCAACTCATCCTTCCACCGCTCCACGCCCAGCGTGAGAAACTGTACCACCAGCCACTCGCCGTACCGGTCCACGACCAGCCCTGGCAGGTAATCCGACTCGGCGTGCACCAGGCGATAGGCGTCGGCCGCCGGATCGTCGGCGAGGGCTTGCCGAGCGGCTATGGCGCATCCCAACCGCTGTCGCCAGAAACCCACGTCTACCTGCTCATCCCGCTGCCAGGTCAAAAGCCGCACGACGATCTGCGACTGCCAGTTGATGTATCCCCGCGCCAGCCAATTGTTGCCCGCGTCGCGTACGTCGACCACGTCGCCGTCCGCCGGATCACCCTCCACGCGATCGATCGCGCCGGAATAGATCCAGGGATGACGCTGGTTCACCGGCTTGGCGCGATTCTTTTTAAGTATCACCACGCCGCCCACCTATATCCCCCGCTTGTTTGCCGGTTGGTCCATTGGTCATTGCTCATCGATCATTGCGCGCAACCGCGCCTCGTCGATCATGGGCGTCTCCAACTGCTGCGCCTTGCGGTACTTACTGCCGCCGGGGGCATCGCCCACCACCAGGTAATCGGTGTTGCGGCTGACACTGCCGGTGACCTTGCCGCCGTGTCGCTCGATCAGCTTGGACGCTTCGTCGCGGCTCATCATCGGCAGCGTGCCGGTGATGACGAAAGTGAGCCCGGTCAGCGCGCCTTCTACCGGACCGGCGGGTGCTTCCTGCTCCAGCTTCACTCCGGCATCTCGCAGCTTTTCGACAAACTGGCGGTTACGGGGGCGCTCGAACCACTCAACGATGGCACCGCCGGTGTGCGGTCCCATCCCCTCGATGGCCTCCAGTTCCTCCTGGCTCGCAGCCGCCAGCTCGTCCAGCGAGCGGTAGTGTTGGGCCAGCAACTGGGCGATGGTCCACCCCACCCCACGGATGCCCAGCGCGGCGAGTACCTGCGAAAGAGGGCGCTTCTTTGTATCCTTGATGGCTTCCAGTAGGTTATCCACACTCTTTTCGGCAAAGCCCTCGAGAAACAACAGCGTTACCTGTTTGTCCTTGAGGCTGTAGAGGTCAGCCGCGTCGTCGATCAGCCCCTGCTCCACCAGGAGCTGCACCGTGCGCTCGCCCATTCCCTCGACGTCCATCACGGCGGCAAAATACCCCACGCGCCGCACGCGCTGCTCCGGGCAGGCAACGTTATCGCAATAGACGGCCACCTCGTCCTCCGAAGAGACCACCGGCTCGCCGCAGGAGGGGCACACCTGCGGCAGATCGTAGGGCTTTGCGCCCGGCGGTCGCTTCGCCACCACCGGCCCGACGACGTAGGGGATCACGTCCCCGGCCCGCCGCAGGGTGACGGTGTCGCCGACGCGGATGTCCTTACGCTGCAGATCCTCGAAATTGTGCAAGGTAGCCTTGCGGATGGTGACGCCGCCCAGCTTGACCGGCTCCAAAACGGCAAATGGCGTCAGCGCGCCGGTGCGACCCACGTTAACGCCGATGTCGAGCAGTTCTGTCGTGGCCTCGCGGCCGGGGAACTTGAAGGCTACCTCGCTCCGGGGCGCACGCCCCACCACACCCATCGCCGCCGCCACCGCCAGGTCGTCCACCTTGATCACCAGGCCGTCCACCTCGTAGGGCACCGTGTCGCGCTTGCCGACCCAGCCCTCGCAGTAGGCAACCACCTCATCCAGCGACTCGAAGCGGGCAACGTACTCCGACACCGGAAAACCCAGCCCCTTCAAATAGGCCAGCGACTCCCACTGGGTCGACGGCACCGGCCCTTCGGCTCCGGGCTTCCAACCCGCGCTCAGGGCAAGCCCATCCGCATCAACGATGCGATAGCAAAGCAAGCTGATGGGGCGGGTCGCGGTGATGCGCGGGTCGAGCTGTCGCAAGGAACCCGCCGCCGCGTTGCGCGGATTGGCAAACATCTTCTCATCCGCCTCGGCCTGGCGGCGGTTGAGCGCCTCGAAATCCTCGAGCAGCATGATGGCCTCGCCGCGCACGACCAAGCGCGGGGGCACCCCCCACCCCAACCCTCCCCCAAGGGGGGAGGGAGAAGCAACCGGGATGCGCAGAGGCAGGGTGCGCACGGTGCGCAGGTTGGTGGTCACGTCCTCGCCCACGCGCCCGTCGCCCCGCGTCGCCCCCAGGGTAAAGAGGCCATCCTCGTAGTGCAACACCACCGTCAGGCCATCCAGCTTGGGCTCCACCACCCAGGCGGGCGGCGGGGCACCCTCGGGCAGAAACTTGCTCACGCGCTCCCACCAGGCGCGGATCTCCTCGCCATCTGAGGCCTTGTCAAGGCTGAGAATAGGCGCGGGGTGCTCGACCTTGGTGAACCCCTCTGCCGGCTGCCCGCTCACCCGCTGAGTCGGCGAGTCGGGCGTGACCAGCTCAGGATGCTCGGCCTCCAGTGCGCGCAGTTCGTCCATCAGCGCGTCGTATTCGGCATCGCTGACGACAGGTTCATCTAGCACATAATAACGATAGTTGTGATAGTTGATCTCTTGCCGCAGTTGCTCGATTCGCTCAATGGCGTCAGACATCATCCCTCCTCATGTGGTGAGCCCGCTGCTTTTCACCTCACTCACCGTGTGCAAGCTTCACTTGTAAACCGCCAAGCCAAAAGTCGCCCATCGGGCGAGCGCCCAGATTTTATCACGAATGACACGAATATGCGAGTACCGAGTGCCCGGCGGGGTTCCCGACGCGAGGGAAGAAACGGCGACGACCATCACCTGTCTTGACATCCTCCACATTTGCGGTATCCTTCTTCGCGATGTCGCGAGCTATGTTCTACGACGAAACCGATATCACCGTCAAGGCAGGCGATGGCGGGGATGGGTGCGTCGCCTTCCGGCGCGAGAAATACGTCCCCTTCGGCGGACCGGCCGGCGGCGACGGCGGCAAGGGCGGCGACGTGCTGCTCACCGTGGACCCTCACCTCAACACGCTCTACCGCTTCAGCAAGCGCCGTCACTTCAAGGCCGAGAGCGGCCAGCACGGTCGGGGCAAGAACCAGCACGGGGCAGCCGGGGCGGGTATACGTATCCCGGTACCCCCCGGCACCGTCGTCTACGACGCCGACACCGAGGAACTGCTGGGCGACCTAACCGAGCCGGGAGAGGAACTGACCGTCGCCCAAGGCGGGCGCGGAGGAAGGGGCAACGCCCGCTTCGCCACCTCCACCAACCAGGCCCCCCGCATCGCCGAGCACGGCGAGCCCGGCCAGGAACGCAACCTGCACCTGGAGCTGAAACTGCTGGCCGACGTTGGGGTGGTGGGAATGCCTAACGCGGGCAAATCGACCCTGCTGGCGGCGGTGACCGCCGCACGGCCCAAGATCGCCCCCTACCCCTTCACCACCCTGCAGCCCAACCTCGGCGTCGTCGTGCTCGACGACCGGACCGAGTTCGTCCTGGCCGACATCCCCGGCCTGATCGAGGGTGCCTCGGAGGGCAAGGGGCTGGGACACGAGTTCCTGCGCCACATCGAGCGCACCCGCGTGCTGATCCACCTCCTCGACGGCCTCTCCGCCGACCCGCTGGCAGACTTTGCTGCCATCAATCAGGAGCTGGCGGCGTTCGGGCACGGCCTGACGGAAAAGCCCCAGTTGATCGCGCTCAACAAGCTGGATGAGCCTCAGGTGCGCCAGCGCTGGCCGGAGATCGAGAAGGCGCTCAAAGCACAGGGGCACGAGCCGATGGCCATCTCCGCCCTGGCGCGGGAGGGCACGCGGGAGTTGCTCTATCGCGCAGCGCAGGTGCTGGCCGAGCTGCCGGAGGAACCCCGCGCCCGCGAGCTGCCCGTCTTCCGGCCGGGGGAGGATGAGGAGGCGTTCACGATTGAACGCGAGGCGGAGGACGAGTGGCGCGTGCAAGGCGTGCGGATAGAGCGATTGGCGGCGATGACAGTGTGGAACCTGGACGAAGCGGTGCAACGCTTCCAGCGCACGCTGGAACGCCTGGGAGTCACCGAGGCGCTGGAGGAGGCCGGTGTGGAACCCGGCGACACCGTCCGCATCGGCGAGCAGGAACTCGTGTGGGAAGAATGACAAACCACGAAACCTTGGGCATCCTGGGCGGCACTTTCGACCCGCCCCACTACGGACATCTGGCGCTGGCAGAGAACGGACGCGCGCAGCTTGGGCTCGACCGCGTGCTCTTCGTCCCGGCCGGGCAGCAGCCGCTCAAGCTCAATCAGGACATCACACCGGCCCACCACCGCGCGGCGATGGTGGAGGCGGCCATCGCCGACAACCCCGCTTTCGCCCTCTCCCGTGTAGACCTTGACCGGCCCGGCCCGCACTATACCACCGACACACTGGCCCTGTTGCAAGAGACACACCCACAAGCAACGCTGTTCTTCCTGATCGGCAGCGATAGCCTGGCGCAGCTCGACGCCTGGCACGATCCGGCAGGTATCTTGCAACAAGCGCGATTGGCCGTGATGCAGCGCCCCGGATGGGAAGTGGATATGACGAAGCTGGAGCATGCTGTGCCTGGAATCGGCGAGCGGGTAGTATGGCTGGACACACCATGTCTCGACATCGCCGCCTCCGACCTGCGACGGCGCGTGCGCCAGGGTCTGTCGTTGCGCTACCTGGTGCCGCCGCCGGTGGCGGCCTACATCCACAAACATCGCTTGTACACAGGAGATTCTGAATGAAACGCATCATTTGGCTTCTAGCCATCGCCCTTCTGCTGGCCTCCTGCACCAACGAAGAGCCCTCAGAAGCGACCGTACCGTTTATCCCCACATCGACACCCCCGCCACCGACCACGGCTCCCCTGCCGGATAACGTGACGACCGGTGCGCGCATTCGGACGCGCGGGTACCTCGTCGTCGGCATCCGCTACGACCTGCCGCCCTTCGGCTACGTGACCGACGGAGGAAATGTGGCCGGGTTCGGCGTGGATGTCGGGCGCGAGCTCGCCCGCCGCTGGCTGGGAAACGCCGAGGCGGTTCAGTTTCGCCAGGTGCGCACCGATACCGCCGTCGCCCACCTGCGAAACGGCGACGTGGATATCGTCATCACGGCCCTCACGCACACCCAGGACCGCGAGGGGGGAGCCGATTTCACCCTGCCGTACTTTATCGACGGCCAGGCGCTGTTGGTGCGCTCTGGCGACAAGAACACAATCAACAGCCCGGCGGACGTAGCGGGGCGACCGGTAAGCGTCGAATCATGGTCGGGCGCCGAAAATGCGCTGTGGGCAGCCGTCGAGTTCACTCCGACGATCCAGGCGTACGAGCGCCTCGACGAAGCAGTGGGCGCGCTGAGCCAGGGCAGCGTGGACGCGGTGGCCGACTTGCGGCACAGGTTATTCTGGGGGAGAACGCTATTTCCCGATTCGGCCATCGTCGGGCAGTACACGTCGGCCCCGATGGCGTTCGCCTTCCCAGAGAACGACCCTTTCTTCGCCGACCTGGTCAACCTGACCTTTCAGGACATGGTCGCCGACGGCACCTACGCCGATCTGTACGGCCGCTGGTTCGGACCAGAGTATCCCCCCGTCGTCGAACGCTGGCCGGGTGAGGAAGTGCCTGTCCTGGCGGATGTTCCTTTCACGGCGAGCGTGCTCGACAACGTCGCCGCTATCCGGGAGCGAGGCCGGGTGATCGCAGCGGTCGTCGATCACGCTCCCTTCGCCTACTTTGACGACACCGGCGCGCCGGTCGGATACGAGGCCAGTCTCGTGCGACAGATGGCCGGTCGCTGGCTGGGAGATACCACCGCGGTCGACTTTGTCCGGGTGTCGTCAGAGGAGGAGGGCAGGCAGGCACTGCGCAATGGACAGGCCAATCTACTGATCGGCGGGTTGACGCACACCCGCGCTGCCGAGATGGAGATCGACTTCAGCCTGACGACGTATACCACGGGCGAGGGGCTGATGGTGCAAGCCGGAACGGTGATCACCGACCTGAAGAGCCTGGATGGGCAGCAGGTGGCGGTCGTCAGAGGCAGCGGGAGCGACGACGTGCTGATGGCAGCCGCGCGCGACGCGGGCATCTCGATAACCACGCTGCCACAGCCCGACCTCGCTACAGCCATCGCGTTGCTACAGGAGGGCCAGGTAGCAGCCATCGCCGGCGACCGCGCAGACCTGCTGGGGCCATCCTACACCATAGAGGGTGTGGGGATGCTGCCATTGCGCCTGACGCAGGTGCCGCTTGCCCTGGGGCTCCCACCCGGAGATTCCGCCTTCCGCGACCTGGTCAACATGACGCTGCTGGCGATGAAGGCAGACCGGCAGCTCGGCACCCTCTATGCCACCTGGTTCGACGACGCGCCCGTGGCGCTGGAGAATTGGCCCGGTGCGCCATATCGGAGCCTGAGCTTGAGGTAACAGGATTCCAAGCCGAAAGACTCCCTGATGTGGGCTCGTGATACGCGCTTTAGCGCGCTTCCCCGGCGCCAAAGCGCCAACTACGAACAGAACTCCTCATCAACGGGATTCAGTGTTTACCTGTGTCCCGATTTCTACCGACGGCGCAACCCGCGCAGCCACCCTAGCACCGCCTCCACCAACCCCTCGTCCGGCGGCTCGGGGCGGTAGGCGGCCACGTCCACGGCGGCGGCTATCCCGGCCAGGTCGGGGTGAGCGGCGGCGTGCTCCTGCACCGTCTGCGTGAGCGCGCGGCGGGAGCGCAGGCGGCACTGCGCGCGGCGGTAGGCGGCAAAGATGCGCCGCCGGTTGGGATGCGCGTGCAACCCCCGCAAACGCGGCGGGTGACCGGCGCGCCACCACCGCCACAGCGTCCAGCTTCCCCACCCCAGCACGATCACTGCGCCCAACGCGCCGACGACGGCCCCGATCACGCTCAACGGCCCGGAGATCGCACCCAAAAGAGCCCCCATCGCCGCGCCGATCTGCGAAGCGGAAAAGGGCA
>CAZWPV010000098.1:0-8260 GCA_964635485.1 uncultured Anaerolineales bacterium | reverse complement strand
TCGTCTCTACCAAAAAGAGGAGGAAGAAATGAGCGAGTACCTCGATAATCAAACCAAAAGGCGGGAGGCGCTGAAGCGCGTCATCCACCAACTGCACGAGGGGAAATCCGTTGACGAGGTCAAGGCCGAGTTCGCCGCGCTGCTGGAGGGCGTGAGTGCCTCAGAGATCGCAGCGCTGGAGCAGGCCCTGATCGCCGAGGGGATGCCGGAGATGGAGATCAAGCGGCTGTGCGACGTGCACGTGGCCGCGTTCAAGGACGCACTCGATGCCCAGGAGAAGCCCGAAAGCGTCCCAGGCCATCCCATACACATCTTCCGCGCCGAAAACGCTGCCGCTGCACAGGTGCTCGACGCCCTCGAAGCGGCCATCCAGGCGGGCCGGTGGGAGCAAGCGCGGGCCGAATTGCAGCGTTTGCGCGAGTACGACAAGCACTACCTGCGCAAGGAATATCTGCTCTTCCCGTTCCTGGAACAGCACGGCTTTTCCGGCCCCTCGGCGGTGATGTGGGCCATCCACGACGACGTGCGTGCCGGGTGGAAGAAACTGGATGTCCTGCTCGCGGATGCGCCCGATCTCGCCCAGGTGGCCCAGACCTTTGGCCCGCTGGCGACCGCCATCCGCGAGATGTTCTACAAGGAGGAGCACATCCTCTTCCCCGCTGCCCTGCAGATGTTGAGCAGCGAGGAATGGGCCTCCATCCACGTTCAGGAGCCCGAGTTCGGCGTCTGCTACGTCGAGGCGGCCGAGCCACAGGCTGCGGCGGGGCCTCCTACGCAGTCTGAGCCACAGCCTGCGCCGCAATCTGCTGCCGAGGGGCTGATCCCACTCCAGACCGGCGCACTGACCCCACAGCAGGTCGCCCTGCTGCTGACGTACCTGCCTGTGGATGTCACCTTCGTGGACGAGCACGACGCGGTGCAGTTCTTCTCGGCAACGAAGGAGCGCATCTTCCAGCGCTCTCCGGCCATCATCGGGCGCAGCGTGCAAAAGTGCCATCCGCCCGCCAGCGTCCATCGCGTGCAGCGCATCCTGGACGATTTCCGCGATGGGCGGCGCGACGTGGCCGAGTTCTGGATCCAAATGGGGGGCAAGTTCATCCACATCCGCTACTTTGCCGTGCGCGACGAGCAGGGCGAGTATAGGGGGACCGTCGAGGTGAGCCAGGATGTGACCCACATCCGCGCGTTGGAGGGAGAGCGGCGGCTGCTGGACGAGGGAGAGTAGGGGCGAAGCGGCGCTTCGCCCCTACCGAAGGACGGAGGGGTATGCGCATTCTGGCCATCATCACCAGCGAGTACGGCCAGCGCCACGTCGATAACGTCCGCAAGCACGGCCCGTCCGGCTGGCAGGTCGAGGTGTGGCGGGCCCCGGCAGTGCTGCCGCCCGTGGTCGACTACCCGGAGGACTATTTGCCCGATTCACTCCCCACCGCCGACCTGGTTCTGGCCTTTGGCGAGCACAAGGGCGTGGCGGAGCTGGTGCCAGAGGTCGCCAAGATGACGGGGGCGCAGGCCGTCATCGCCTCGGTGGACCGGGAGGAATGGCTGCCGCGCGGGCTGGCCCGCCAGTTGCGCGGCTGGCTGGCCGATCTGGGGACGACCTGCGTCACCCCCAAGCCGCTGTGCTCGCTGACCGAGACCCACTGCAACGTGCGCCGCCATCGGACTGAGTATCACGATCCATGGATTGCCGAGTTTGCCCGTCACTTTGGCCAACCTGAATTGCGCATTGCCGTCGATCCCGCTACTCTGATCATCACTCGCGCGGAGGTAGTGCGAGACGCCGTCTGCGGCTGCGCGCGCTTCGTGGCCCAAGGGCTGGCAGGCACCTCCGCGAATGACGCGGAGGAGAAGGCAGGGTTGTTGCATCATCACTACCCCTGCCTGGCTTCGATGGGCAAGGACCCTGATTTCAACGATACGCTGATGCACGTCTCTGGAAATATCCTCAAGGATGGGGTGGGGCAGCAGGTGAAGCCTTACAGTGAGATACCCTACATCGTCCCTGGGAAGCGAGGTGAGGAGGGCTACTGAGGGGAGAAGCGGTAGCCCTGACCCCGCTCGGTGAGGATGAAGCGGGGTTCTTGGGGGTCGGCCTCTATTTTCTGGCGCAAACGCCAGATGTACCATTTCAGGCCTTGCGAGCCTGCGGGAGTGTCAAGGCCCCAGATGTCCTTGATGAGCGTCTGTGTAGAGACGATGCTTCCGGCCCGGTCCACGAGGAGTGTGAGCAGGTTGTATTCGATGGGGCTTAGCGGCGTTTCCTGGCCGTGGACGAACACCGCTTGTTCTGCCCGGTTGATGATCAGGTCGCCGTTCCTGAATCGCAGAACATCTGAGCGTTCGTGAGGCATGCGAGCCCTGCGCAGGATGGCAGCTACTCGCGCTCTCAGTTCGTCTACCCTGATGGGCTTGACCAAATAGTCGTCGGCTCCGCTCGCCAGCCCGGTCACTACGTCTTTCTCAGAACCTAGAGCAGTCAGAAAAATGATGGGCACACAGGATGTCTTGCGAATCTGCCGGCAGACCTCCCAGCCATCCATGCCTGGCATCATGATGTCCAAAATCACCAGATCGGGTGCGGTTTGGCGAAAGAGGGTCAGTCCCTCGTCTCCATTTTTCGCCGTCAAGGTGCAGTAGCCCTCTGATCCGAGTAATTTGCTTATCAGCGTGAGCATAGGCTCATGATCGTCTATGATCAGGATGTTTTCAGGCATGGCGGCCTAGATGTGCGCTGTAGCTCGATGGACGCGGACGGCAGGGATGTGACAAACCTTGCGTAGGATGATTCTGGGGCAATTGTAGCCATTTTCACGAAAGGTGCAACTTGTGTGGAGCTTGGCTCTATTCGAACAGTCGGGCGATTTCGTCTCGCTCGAATCGGGGCAACGGTCGAATGCCTGCCGCGCCATGCAGCGTGACGTCTCGCTCTGGTTCGACCACGCTGCCGATGCGCGCCGCTGCGATGCTGGCCTCCTCCAATGCCGATAGTATCGCGTCGGCATCCTCTGGTGCAACCGCCAGCAACAGTGCGCCGGAGGCGATCACCCCCAGCGGGTCCAGCCCTAGCCGGGCGCACAGCGTCTGTGTCTCGGGTAGGATTGGAATAGCATCCTCCTGCACTTTTAGCCCGACCCCACTGGCCTGTGCGATCTCCCGTAATCCAGTCGCCAGGCCACCCTCTGTGGGGTCGTGCATCGCGTGGACTTTTCCCGCAGCCGTGGCCACGGCAGCATCTCGCACGACGCTGATGCCGGGATCGTGCAGGAATCCCCCGCACCGCTCCAGGAAAGCTCCGTTCAATCCGTTTAGTCCGTTGACTATCTCCCGCGCGATGATGGCCGTCCCCTCCACCGCGATGCCCTTGGTGAGCAGCAGTGCGTCGCCCGGCTGTGCCCCGTCGGGCCGCACGAGCTTCGCGGGGAGCACCTCGCCCAGCAAGCAGCCGACGACGACAGGGCGGTCGAGCCCGTGGGTGATCTCGGTGTGACCGCCCACCAGTGCTATGCCCAGCTCGCGGCAGGCATCGGCGATCTGGTCAAAGATGGCGTCGACCAGTGCCGGGGACGTGCGGCCCTCCGGCAGCAGCAGCGTGGCCATGAACCAGCGCGGCGCAGCGCCGGTGCAGGCAACGTCGTTGGCGTTGACGTGCACGGCGTACCAGCCAATCTCGTCGGTGGCGAAAGTGATGGGGTCGGTCTTGGCGACCAGGTACCGGTCGCCCCAGTCGATGACCGCTGCATCGCGCCCGATGCCCGGCCCGAGGATAATGCGCGGATCGCTGGGTGCGTGGCGGGTCAACAGTCGGGCCAGGTGCCCGGCGGGCAGCTTGCCGAGGGGATACGGAGTGCTCATTGCCTGGCTTTATCTTATCCCACCAGGGAGCCATTGTCAAGCGTTGGGGATGGCAGTATAATCAAAGCAGGAGGGTGTGATGAAGAATCGGGAAATAGCGGATATTTTCACGGCAATGGCCGACATGTTGGCCATTCAGGGTGAGAGTTATCATCGCATCATGGCCTACCGACGGGCGGCTGAGAACGTCGCGGCGCTGGGCCGGCCCATTGAGGAGGTCAGTCAGGCAGGGGAACTCGAGGATATCCCCGGCATCGGCAAGACGCTGGCGGCCAAGATCGACGAGTGGCTGCGCACGGGGCGTTTGGAGGCCTACGAAAAGCTCCAGGCCCAGGTGCCCGCCGGCGTGGTCGAGATGCTCCAGGTTCCCGACGTCGGCCCGAAGAAGGCTGCGCTCTTCTGGAACGAGCTGGGCATCACCACCGTCGAGGCGTTGGAGCAGGCGGCGCGGGAGGAACGCCTGCGCGAGCTGCCCGGCATGGGGGCCAAGAGCGAGCAGAAGGTGCTGGCCGGGATCGAGGCGCTGAAGCGGCGCTCCGGGCGCACGCTGCTGGGCGTGGCCTGGCCCTTGGCCCACGCGATGCTGGCCGAACTGCGGGAGGTGGAAGGCGTGGTGCAGGCCGCGCCCGCCGGCAGCCTGCGCCGCATGCGGGAGACCGTCGGTGACCTGGACCTGCTCGTGGCCTCCGAGGACCCCGAGCCGGTGATGGCCCGCTTCCGCAAGCTGCCCCAGGTGGCCGAGGTGCTCCTCAGCGGCCCTACCAAGACCTCCATCCGCACGCACGAGGGGTTCCAGGTCGATCTGCGCGTGCTGGAGCCCGCGCGCTGGGGGACGGCGCTGCAGTATTTCACCGGCAGCCAGGCGCACAACATTAGCCTGCGGGCGCTGGCGCTCGACCGCGGATTTTCGTTGAGCGAGTACGCCCTCAAGCGCGAGGATGGCGTGGAGGTTCTATGCGCCACTGAAGAGAAGGTCTATGCGGCGCTGGGGCTGCCCTTCATCCCGCCGGAGCTGCGCGAGGATCGCGGCGAGATCGAGGCGGCGCTGAAAAACCGCTTGCCCGATCTGGTCGAGATGGGCGACCTGCAGGGCGATCTCCAGTTTCACACCACCTGGTCCGATGGTCAGCAGGGTCTGTTGGAGATGGCGCGGGCGGCCAAGGCGTATGGACTGGAGTACGCGCTGGTGACCGATCACTCCCACAGCCTGGGCGTCGCCGGAGGGCTGACGGCTGACGATCTGCGCCGCCAGCGCGCCGAGGTTGACGAGGTCAATCGCAAGATCGGTGATTCCTTTCGGCTGTTGGCCGGGACAGAGGTCGAGGTGCGCGGTGACGGCAGCCTCGACTTTCCCGACGAGATGCTGGCCGAGCTCGACCTGGTCGTGGCAGCGGTGCACAGCGGGTTGCGCCAGGATCGGGAGCACGTCATGCCCCGCTTTCTGGCTGCGATCCGCAACCCCCACGTGGACGTGATCGCCCATCCCACAGGGCGCTTCATCGACGAGCGGGAGGGGGCCGACCTGGATATGGACGTGCTCTTTCGCGCCGCCGCCAAAGAGGGCACGGTGCTGGAGGTCAACGCCTATCCCAAGCGGCTCGACCTGCGCGACGCGCACGTGCGCCGGGCAATCGACCTGGGCGTAAAGCTGGCGATCAGCTCCGATACCCACGACGTGCAGGGCTTCCACTGGCTGCCCTTCGGGGTGGCGACAGCCCGCCGGGGCTGGGCGCAGGCTATGGACGTGATCAACACCTGGGATATGGAGGACCTGTTGGCGTGGGCGGCGCAGAGAGGCAAATGAGCGAGTCAGCGGATGGGCGAATTGTGAACAAGAAAGTCTCGTGGCTGCTGTTGGTTTGTGGCATCGCTCTTGCTTTGTTGTTTGTGCTCCGAGGCGCGCTGACCGGCGTCGCGGCGCAGACGGCGGCAGTCGTGTGCTTCTGGTCGGACCAGGGGCCAGTGTGCGTCGAGCGGTCTGTTGCAGAGGTGGACGGAGAGACGCTGATGGCCGCGCTGCTGGCAGGTCCCACGGACGTGGAGCGAGCGCGCGGGCTGTGGTCGGCTATCCCCGCCGGGACGACGCTGGATCGCGTGGAGACCCGCGCCGGTGCCACCGTCGTGGTCTATTTGCGGGTGCCGCAGGAGGCGTTGAGCGGCCTGGATCACACCGCGTTCGAGATCGTCGTTTACCAGATCGGGGGGACGTTGGAGCCGTTGGCATGGCGCGAGCTGCACATCCAGACGTGGGATGTGAGCGCCGAGGCGTTCGTGCCCTTGGCCTCCTTCCTGCCCGAGATCCCGGCCCCGCGCAAGGAACCGTTGATAGATGGCGAGGGGGGGCTGGATGGCGCACCCGTCTACGTGGGCCAGCCTCCGGCCTTTGGGCAGGGCCAGCCGCAGGGAAGCTTGAGCGGCAAGACGGTTTACGTCAGCGCGGGACACGGCTGGGAGTGGAACGATACCCTTGAAACCTGGCGCACACAGCGTCCGCCGTATCCCCTCGGTGGCTACGATGGTCCCATCATCGAGGATCACAACAACGCCGAGGCGGTGAACCAGTACCTGCTGCAATACCTGTGGAACGCCGGCGCGACCGTCATCCCCGTCCGCGAGCGCGATTTAAACAGCGCCGAGGTGATCGTCGATAACGACAGCCCCGCGCCGGGCACGGGGTACGCCGAGACCGGCACCTGGACGACGAGTGGTTCTCCCGGCTACCGGGGTCTCACGTATCGGTTCATTACCGAGACGGTGACTGGCACGGCAACAGCCACGGCCGTCTGGACGGCCACGCTGCCCGCCGATGGGGAATACGCCGTCTACGTCTGGTATCTTCAAAGCCCCGACCGCGCTCCTGATGCCCACTACACGGTCCATCACGCCGGCGGGAAAACCACGGTCGCCGTGGATCAGCGAATGCACGGCAGCACGTGGCACTACGTCGGTACCTATGGGTTCCTGGCCGGCGAGGAGGCGCGGGTCACGCTGACCAACCAGTCGTCCGTGACCGAGACCACGGTGGCCGTCATCGCCGACGCGGTGCGCTTTGGCGGCGGCACCTTCGACGAGCTGGACGATGATATCGAGACGGTGGCGACGTACCCGCCGAACGAGCCCTGGTGGGAGGTGTGCACGTTCTATTACAGCCAGCGGATGGGAATGGACAAGCCGCCGGGCGACGTGACCGCGCGTCCCCTCTACGCTCGCTGGGAGCACGCCGGGACCGGCGAGGATGCGGTCTACATCTCGTGGCACACCAACGGCTTCAGTGGCTATCAATGGACCGCCAGCGGTACCGAAAGTTACGTGCACATCACCGACACGATTCGTACCGAGGGCAGTCTGGAGCTTCAGGATGCAATCCATGCAGAGCTGATCGACGACATCCGCGCCGGCTGGGATCCTGCCTGGATCGACCGCGGGCAGAAGAAAGCAGATTTCGGCGAGTTACGCTTGCTGTGGGATGATGATCCCAAAGTTCGCATGCCGGGTGTGCTGGTCGAGATCGCTTTCCACGATCACCCGGACGACACCGACGCGCTCAAGGAGCCGGCCTTTAACATGCTGGCCGCCCGCGCGATGTACCAGGGGATCGTCAAGTATTTCGAGGGACGGGACGGGGTCGATCTGGATCTGTTGCCGGAGCCGCCCACGCACCTGGCGGTGCGAAACGCCGGCGGCGGCGCGGTGCGGGTCTCCTGGCAGGCCCCGCCGACGGACACCATCGACCTGGTGGGCGACGTGGCCACCGGTTGCCGGGTTTATACCAGCACCAACGGCGTCGGCTGGTCAAACGGCGTGACCGTGACGGGGACGACCGTCTACACCCTCACCGGCTTCTCGTCGGGACAGATCGTCTTTGTCCGCGTCGCAGCCACCAACGCCGGCGGCGAATCTTTTCCCACCGAGGTGTTGGCGGCCCGCGTGGGTGACGGCGCAGGCGTCCTGATCGTCAATGGTTTCGACCGGCTCAACCGCACGATGGCCGTGCCCGAGACCGATCCCACGGAGGGTTACAACGTGCGCCTGTTCCTGGGTCGGATGAACGCATACAATTACGTGATCCAGCACGGCGAGGCGATTTCTTACACTTTCGACAGCGCCAGCAACGAGGCGGTGAAGGACGGGTTGGTCGGTTTGGGCCAGTATGGTATCGTCGATTGGATCCTGGGGGAGGAGTCGGTCACGGACGAGACGCTGGACGCAACGGAGCGGGCGCTGCTGGCTGTCTACCTTGATAGCGGCGGCGCGCTCTTTATCAGCGGCGCAGAGATCGGCTGGCACCTGGACTTTTTGGGGGGCGATCCCGCCTTCTATTCCGGCTACCTGCGGGCCGCCTACGCCGGAGACGATGCGGGCACCTATCAGGTTGCTCCGGCCCCCGGTTCTATCTTTGTCGGGC
>CAZWPV010000097.1:0-8264 GCA_964635485.1 uncultured Anaerolineales bacterium | reverse complement strand
GCTTGGCTTGGTTGGTGAGTCGGGGTGTGGGAAGAGTGTGACGGCTTTCTCGATTCTCCGTTTGCTCCCCCCAAAGACGAGTCGAATCGTTCAAGGCAGTATTTTCTACGATCGGGGAGATGGCAACCCCGCGTTTGATCTGACCACCGTCGATCCAAACGGAGATCTCATTCGCAGTATCCGGGGAAACGAGATTGCCATGATCTTTCAGGAACCACTGACTTCCCTCTCGCCGGTGCACACAGTCGGCAACCAGATCATTGAGGCGATTCAGTTGCACCGTGGCCTTGACGACAAGGATGCTCGCTTGGAGGCAATCTCCTGGTTAAAGATGGCCGGCATGGGCATTCGCGGGGCCGATCAGATCATCGACCAGTATCCTCACCGTCTGTCTGGAGGGCAGAGGCAGAGGGCGATGATCGCCATGGCGCTCTCCTGTGACCCTCAGCTCCTCATCGCCGACGAGCCTACCACGGCCCTCGATGTCACCATCCAGGCCCAGATCCTGGAGCTGATGAAGAATCTCCAGGATCAGTTCGGCATGGCGATTCTCATGATCACCCATAACCTGGGAGTGATCGCCGAGATGTGTGAGCGGGTAGCCGTGATGTATATGGGCAAAATCGTGGAGAGTGGCGAGGCGCGTACTATTTTCCACCGTCCGCTTCACCCGTACACAGTAGGCCTTGTGCGTTCAATCCCGCATCTGGGCCGCCGGGTGAAGGCTCGCTTGACGCCCATTCCCGGCAGTGTCCCCGATCCATATTCGGTGCCCACTGGCTGTGCTTTCTTGCCGCGCTGCCCCGTTCCCAAGATGGAGGCCTGCTATCGGGCGAGTGAGGAGGTTTCGCTGATCGAGGTGGAGCCCGACCACTTTGTGCGTTGCCGGGCATATATGTAACCCAGTGCCCTGGTTTGTCGAGAGAAGAGGCAGATGGATAGAGTCTCGTGAGGTGGTATGGAATCTAAAGCTCCTATTCTGTTGGAAGTCAAGAATCTGAAAACACATTTTCCCATCAGGAAAGGTTTTTTTCGACGGGTCACCGGTCACGTTCGTGCTGTGGACGGGGTGACATTTTTCATCCGCGAGGGCGAGACCCTGGGGCTGGTCGGGGAGTCAGGCTGTGGCAAGACGACCACCGGCCGGACCATCTTGCGTGCCTACGAACCGACCGCAGGTGAGGTCTGGTTTCGCAAGAGCGACAAGATGATCAACGTCTTCCAGGTTCCCAAGAACGAGATGAAGGCTCTCCGACGTGAGATGCAGATCATTTTCCAGGACCCGTTCTCGTCCCTGAACCCGCGCATGACGGTGATGGATATTGTCAGTGAGCCACTGCGCATCCATGGAATCGCGAAGGGCGCGGAGCTCAAGTCGCAGGTTAGAGAACTGCTCGAGGCCGTGGGTCTCAAGACACAGCACATGAACCGCTATCCCTATGCCTTCAGCGGTGGGCAGCGGCAGCGCATCGGCGTCGCCCGTGCCCTGGCCCTGCGACCAAAGCTCATCATATGCGACGAGCCGGTCTCGGCCTTGGATGTCTCCGTCCAGGCTCAGACGCTCAACCTGCTCGAGGATTTGCAGAAGGAGTTTGGGCTGACGTATCTCTTCATCGCTCACGATCTCTCCGTCGTGGAGCACATCAGTAATCGCGTGGCCGTGATGTATCTGGGCGTCATCGTCGAACTGGCCTCGGCAGAGAAGTTGTATGACAACCCGCTGCATCCGTACACTGAGGCACTGCTCTCGGCGGTCCCCCGGACTGACCCCGACCACGTATCGCAGCGAATCGTGTTGGAGGGAGACGTTCCCAGCCCGGCAAATCCGCCCGCTGGTTGCAAGTTTCATCCCCGTTGCCGCTATATGCAAGATATCTGCCGGGCCGAGGCTCCAGAGTGGCGTGAGTTGAGCGAAGATCACTGGGTGGCTTGTCACCGGGCGGAGGAGTTGAGCCTGGGGGGTATCGATTATGACTAGCGCCATATTGGTGGTGGAGCAGCCAAGACATTAGGGTCTACCTGCAAATTCTTGTACATCAAGCAGGAAAATCAGTGCGGACCTTCTTGGTCAACATTTTGGTTCTGGATTGGCCGGGTTAGGTACAAAGTGCGATGATCTCCCCACCGAATACTCTTGAGGCGGAACCGTGTCGCATTCGCATACATCGTCTTCTCCCGTTGATTTACAGGCCGCTCTGGCAGGTTCGCTGGAGCGGCTCTGCCGCCATTATCAGGCGATTGATAACCGGTTTCCTACTGTTGGAGAGGAAACCAGCTACCTGCTGACAGAAAACGATAATTGGCTCACCGGGTTTTGGACCGGCTTGCTGTGGCTGGCGTACACCGCTACGGGTGACGAGCAGTTGCGCGCCCACGCCGAGGTGCTCTTGCCCAGTTTTGGGGAACGGCTCGGTAAGTGGGTTCACATCAACCATGATTTGGATTTCTCCTCGACTGTTGTGTTTTGGCGTTTCTGTTCCAGCACAGATTGACTGCTTGGCCACAATGGCTATAATTCACGTCAAACCCTGTGCCAATACACCTTGTCCGACGCCGCAGCGAAACAAAGCGCCCCTTTGTAGCGGGGTTGTCAACCCAACCGATGTCAGTAGAGCCACTGACGCAGCATTTTGGGGTGCGCAAACCGCCGCAAATGGTCAAATTGCTATCGCCAGTGTTCAGTGCGGCAAGGGAAAAACAGCACAACCCAGTTGTTTGGTGTTGGCGCAGTGAATGGTTATGATTCGGCCTGGTTCTACGACGAGCGAGGCTCGTTAGTGTTTCTACAACCTCCATGATGATGGGATGTTGAACCCGATTGAGACCGTCTAAAATACAACAGTCGAGATTTCTCTTTGCCTTCAGCGCCCGGGCCCGGTGCAAATCGTCGCCGATCAAGCCGCCCGGCAGTTGGCCCTGAGAGGGGCTTGAGAGCTGCTCCAGCGCCACCACTCGCGGGGAGGGTACATTCAGGCGTGGGGGAAGGTAGGGGATTGTGAGGAAGGGGGCAGGATTATCATCGATACAATGATGAATCTGCTGCTTCTGTTCTGGGTTGCCGTGGGGGTGGGCGATCCTCAGTATCATCAGGCGCCGCTGGACCAGGCGGTCAAGATGGTGCGCCCAGCCGGGCGGATCGTGACGGCCGGGTTGGGCGAGCAGCTATCGGCGGTGCATTTCAAGACCATGGTGCTCAAGGAGGCGCAGATCATCGCCACGCGAGTGACGCTAGGCGAGTTCCCGCGTGCCATCCGGCTGATGGAGAAGGGATTGCGGCACCCTGAGCTTTTGGTGACCGACCAGTTGGCGATGCGGGATATCGGGACCGCGTTTGAAAGGGTGGATCAGGAAAACCCTGCCACTAACAAGGTCGTATTGGATGTGCAAGCAGTGTAGAGATAAGAATCGTAGGTTGCATTTACAATGACCAAGAGACGTTATGTACAAGTGGGGGTTGGTGATCGCTCGATGATGTACTCAAAGGTTGTCACCGAGCACTTTGCTGATTGTGCTAAACTGGTGGGTCTATGCGACTCTAACGCGGGTCGTTTGCAGTTGCGCGCCGACTGGGTGCGCGAGCAGGGTGTGGAGGTGCCGACCTACAGCGACGATCAGTTCGAGCAGATGGTCGCCGAGACCAAGCCGGACGTGGTGATCGTGACTACCAAGGATTCGGCGCACGATTATTACATCTGCCGGACGATGGAATTGGGCTGCGACGTGATAACCGAAAAGCCCATGACCACCGACGAGCACAAGTGCCAGCGCATCATCGACACGCAGAAGGAGACGGGGCGCAATTGCAAGGTCACCTTCAATTACCGCTACGCGCCGCCGCGCACGCAGGTCAAGGATCTGCTCATGTCGGGCGTGATCGGCAACGTCGTGTCGGTCGACTTTCACTGGCTGCTCGATACCAGGCACGGTGCCGATTACTTCCGCCGCTGGCACCGTAACAAGCGCAACTCCGGCGGCCTCATGGTGCACAAGGCCACACATCACTTTGACCTGGTGAACTGGTGGCTTTCGACAGTTCCCGAGGTGGTCTATGCCAGCGGGACGCGCAACTTTTACAGGCCAGAGACGGCCGAACGGTACGGGCTTACCGAGCGAGGAGAACGCTGCTTGGATTGTCCCGAAGCCGAGAGATGCCCGTTCTACATGGACATGCGCGCCTATCCCAAGCTCAAGAGCATGTATCTGGAGAACGAGCAGTACGATGGCTACTACCGTGACAAGTGTGTCTTTAGCGCCGAGATCGATATCGAAGACACGATGGATGTGACTGTGACCTATCGCAGCGGGGCGCGGATGAGCTACTCGCTGCACTCTTTCATGCCTTGGGAAGGGTACACTGTCGCTTTCAATGGTACCAAGGGCCGTCTCGAGCACATCTGCATGGAAACCGTCTACTTTAGCGGTGATGGCAGCGTGCCGGGCGAGCTGCGACCGGAGGGCACCAAGATCAAGATATTCCCCCATTTTCGCGGCGGCTATGAAGTTGAGGTCTGGCAGAGCAAGGGCGGCCACGGCGGGGGCGATCCGGTGATACTCCAGCACCTTTTCTCCTTCGATCCTCCCGAGGATAAATACCTGCGCGCCGCCGACCAGCGGGCCGGGGCCTGGTCGATCCTGACGGGCATTGCGGCCAATCGCTCGATGGAGCGCGGGCAGCCCGTGCGGATCGACGAGCTCGTCCACGGCCTGGAGGATCCCGATTATCCGCCGATGCCATCGCCGACGGAGCCGTTGGAGTTGCCGGGAGAGGTCGACGCACTTCCCCCGTGGCTGAAGAGATAACGCGGGGGTCGCGGATGAAATATCGCAAGTTGGGTCGGACCGATATCGAAGTCTCTGTGGTGGCGATGGGCTGCTGGGCCATCGCCGGAGGCTGGACGTGGGGACCGCAGGATGAGGCCGATTCCATCGCCACGGTCCACGCGGCGCTGGACGTGGGGGTGAACTTTTTCGATACCGCCGAGGGGTACGGCAAGGGGTATTCCGAAGAGGTGCTGGGCCGGGCGCTGAAGGGCCGCCGCCACGAGGCGGTGATCGCCACCAAGGTGAGCCGCTCGAACCTGGCCCCCGACGACGTGATCGAGGCCTGTGAGGGCAGCCTGCGGCGCCTCCAGACCGATGTCATCGACCTTTACCAGATTCACTGGCCCAGCCGCGAGGTGCCTATCTCGGAGACGTTTCCGGCGCTGGAAAAGCTGCGCGATCAGGGCAAGGTGCGCGCCATCGGTGTGAGCAATTTCGCCGTCGGAGACCTCACCGATCTTTTGGCCGTTGGTCACTGCCAGACGGACCAATTGCCCTACAGCCTGCTCTGGCGCGCCATTGAGCACGAGATTCAGCCCAAGTGCATCGAGGAGGGCATCGGCATTCTGTGCTACAGCCCGTTGATGCAGGGGCTCTTGACCGGCAAGTATGCCTCGTCCGACGACGTACCCGATGGCCGGGCGCGTACCCGGCATTTTTCCAAGGACCGTCCCTCTGTCCGGCACGACGAACCCGGCTGCGAGGCCGAGACGTTTGCCGCTATCGAACGCGTCCGCCAGATCAGCGCGTCCGTCGGCGAGCCGATGGCAAAACTCGCCGTGGCGTGGCTGCTGGCCCGGCCCGGAGTGAACGCGGTGCTCGCCGGGGCGCGCAAGCCGGACCAGATCAGGGAGACGGCGCAGGCCGCCGGACTGGTGCTCGCCCCAGAGACGATCGAGGCGCTGACCGAGGCTACCGAGGAGGTCAAGCGGCTCTTGGGGACCAGCCCGGATAT
The DNA here is from genome assembly GCA_964635485.1 of uncultured Anaerolineales bacterium. Taxonomy (GTDB): domain Bacteria; phylum Chloroflexota; class Anaerolineae; order B4-G1; family B4-G1; genus JAFGED01. The sequence continues at coordinate 2,488 of CAZWPV010000097.1, read as the reverse complement.
ATGGGGAGGGAAGGCGGAAGGTAGGTTCCGGTAGGGCCTGTTCGTGGTAGGCGATTGATTGCTGTAGTGTCGCGCTGAAGCGCGTATTGCGAATGTTCTTCAATCATTTTGCCATGTTCGAGATCGTTCAGCATTATCACAGACTAGGAGCGCAGATATGAACACACCTTTGGGGCTTTTTAAGCAGGCGGCGCGGCTGGAGGAGCCAGAGCGCGTCCCCGTGGCTCTCATCGTCGATAGCCCATGGCTGCCCGGCTACGCGGGTATCGACACGCGCGATTATTTTCTCCTCCCCGACAAGTGGCTTGAGATCAACCTGGGGCTGCTGGAGCGCTTTCCCGACGTGGTGTGGATTCCTGGCTTTTGGGTGGAGTATGGTATGGCAGCCGAGCCGTCGGCCTTTGGCACCAAGATGCATTTTTACCCCAATCGCCCGCCTTCCATCGAGCCGCTGGTGTCCGATCTGGCCTTCTGGGCCGATGTCAAACCGGTCGATCCGCAGGTGGATGGGCTGATGCCCCTGGTGCTGCGTCTCTATGAGGTGGCGGACGAGCGGCTTCAGGCCGAGGGGTTGGGCATCAGGATGGTCTGCGCCCGCGGGCCGATGACGGTGGCCGCGTGGCTGGTGGGGATGACGCCGTTGATGATGGCGCTCATCTCCGAGCCGGATGCAACGTCGAGACTCCTGGACACGGTGACCACGTCGATCATCCGCTGGTTGCAAGCCCAGTTAGACGCGGTGCGCCAGCCGGAGGGCATCCTGCTGCTGGATGACCTGGTGGGCATGGTGTCGGACCGGCACTATCAGAGTATGATCCATCCCCATCTGCGCCGTATCTTTGATGCGTTCGACGGCCTGATTCGCGTCTATCACAACGACACGCCTTGCCCGCATCTGCTGGAAAGCCTGGCCGAGGCCAATTTCGACGTGTTTAACTTTAGCCACAAGGTGGACATTGGTGAGGCGAAGGCCAAGATGGGGCATCGCGTGGCGCTGATGGGCAACGTGCCTCCACTGGATATGGGCGTGCGCGGGACACCCGCAGAGGTGGCACAGTGGGCGCGAGAGTGCCTGGATAAAGGGGCTCCCGGAGGGGGAATGATCCTTTCCTTTGGCGGCGGCGTCTCACCAGGAACCCTTGTCGAGAACATCGACGCTTTGGTAGCGGCGGCCCGCGATTGGTCGCCGGGAGAATAGGAGGGAAAATGAAGATGCATTCCAAGTGGCAACTGGACCCAGACCGGTACTTTGACCCCAACCCGGCGCAGCGACGCGTGGCGCGGGAGCTGTACGACATGGTGGTAAATCTGCCCGTCGTCAGCCCGCATGGGCACGTGGCCCCGAGGCTGTTCGCGGACGAGGACGCCACCTTTGGCTCGCCCGCCGACCTGCTTATCATTCCCGATCATTACGTCTTTCGTATGCTGTACTCGCAAGGGATACCGCTGGAGGATGTGGGCGTACCCCCCTCTCCCTCCCAGGGAGAGGGGGCGGGGGTGAGGCTCGAGCAGGACCATCGCAAGATCTGGCAGATTCTCGCCGACAACTTTTATCTCTTCCGAGGCACGCCCAGCGGTATCTGGCTGACCCAGGAGCTGATCGAGGTGCTCGGCGTCGAGGAAAAGCTGAACGGCGAGACGGCCCAGGCGATCTATGACCAGATCGAAGAAAAATTGGCCAGCCCCGAGTTTCGTCCGCGGGCACTGTTCGAGCGATTCAACATCGAGGTGATGTCCACCACCGACGCCGCCACCGACACGCTGGAGCATCACAAAGCGATCCGTGAGTCGGGGTGGGGGGGCGATATCAGGCCTGCCTTCCGTCCCGACGCGGTGGTCAATCTGCTGACCGAGGGCTGGCGGGAGAACATCGACAAGCTGAGCGAGGTGAGCGGCGTCGATGTGATCTCGTACGAGGCTTTTGTCCGGGCACTGGAGCAACGGCGCGCTTTCTTCAAGTCGATGGGGGCCACATCTACCGACCACGCTGCAATCTCGGCCTATACGGCGGAGTTGGAGGCGTTTGAGGCGGATGCTATCTTCCAGCGAGCGCTGCGTGGTGAGGCTACAGAGGAGGACGCCCATCGCTTCACAGCGCACATGGTGATGGAGTTTGCGCGGATGAGCATCGAGGATGGACTGACGATGCAGTTCCACGTGGGCTCGGTGCACAATCACAATCAGGTTATCTTTGAGCGCTTTGGACGCGACAAGGGCTGTGACATTCCGACGACGAGCGAGTTTACCCTCAACCTGCGGCCGCTGCTCAACAAGTACGGCAACGACCCGCGCCTGACGCTCATCGTCTTCACGCTGGACGAATCGACCTACTCCCGCGAGCTGGCCACGCTGGCCGGCCACTATCCGGCGATGCGCCTCGGCCCGCCGTGGTGGTTCTATGACAGCCTGAACGGGATAGCCCGCTACTTTGAGGGTGTGATGGAGACGGCGGGGCTTTACAACACCGCCGGTTTCAACGACGACACGC
>CAZWPV010000096.1:0-8391 GCA_964635485.1 uncultured Anaerolineales bacterium | reverse complement strand
AGTTTTGCTTCGCAAAACTGAGCGGTGTTTCGAGCGCAGCGAGAAACGCCCCTAGCTGTTTCTGACAGCATAAAACATCACCATTGTCTATTTGCCCTCGACGCGGGGATAGAGTATAATGGAGGTTGCTTCGCAACATAGCGCAGGCGGCAAGAAAAGGGAGAGCCCGACAATTGACGCCAACCCCCACGATTTTGCTCGTAGAGGGCAGGAAACCAAAAAAAGAGCATCTGGCCCCCATTCTTAACGATGAGGGGTATAGCGTCGTCACGGCCAGCACACGCAGGGGCGCCCTGGCCAAGGTACAGGAAACCTCCCCGGCGGTGGTTGTGCTAGATGCTCCTTCGCTGCGTTTTGATAGTGCGCGTCTTTGCAAGACCTTGCAGGACATTGGCTTCGAAGCGCCAGTGCTGATGTTGTTACTGGAGGGAGCCAAGATAGATCGCAGCGACGGGGCGCGTGCGCACCTGAGACACCCCTTCACTACAAAGAAACTGACCAATCGCATATGCAGACTGCTGCCCGTCCCAGATGACAAAGTGCTCCAGGTTGGCAACATAGCCCTCAACCTCAAACAGCGATGCGTCGTCTGCGACAAGCACGAGAGCAACCTCACACCCAAGCAAGCAGCTCTCCTCGAGGTATTTATGCGCCACCCCGGAGAGGTCCTGACCCGAGGCCTGCTGATGAAACAGGTGTGGGACACCGACTACGTAGGTGACACACGAACTCTCGAGGTCCATATCCATTGGTTACGCAAAGCGATCGAGGACGACGCAGGATCACCGGTTTACTTGCGCACAGTTCGCCGGGTAGGTTACCGCTTTGACGCGCCAGAGAAAAAGAAGAAAAAATAGCATCTCCGACACGCACGAGCCCATTGGCTCAAATCCCTGGGTTGAGCTTGTCGAAATCCCACTTTGTGGTACAATCTAGCACCAATACACACGTCTCCTGACTGGCGGGAGCGTACCGGGCGTGCAGCCACCCCGGTCTCCCGACGGAGTGATGGAGGCGGAGGAAAAAACAATCAAGGAGGTTCCTCTATGGCTGTCGTTTCCATGAAAGCACTCCTGGAAACAGGAGTGCACTTCGGTCATCGCACCCGGCGCTGGAATCCGAAGATGAAATCTTACATCTTCACCGAGCGCAACGGGGTGCACATCATAGATCTGCAGCAGACAATCGCAGCAATTGAAGGTGCCTACGAACTAGTCAGAGACACCGTCGCCCAAGGAGGCACAGTACTGTTTGTAGGCACAAAGCGGCAAGCACAGGAGACAATCGCACAAGAAGCAGAGCGCTGCGGCATGCCCTACGTTAACCAACGCTGGCTGGGCGGCACCTTGACCAACTGGCGCACCATCCGAAAGCGTATCGACTACCTGCTAAACCTGGAAGCTCGCCGTGATCGAGGAGATTTCGAGCTCCTCAAGAAAAAAGAGGCCTTGGGCCTACAGCGCCAGATCGAGAAGCTGAACACCCGGTTGGGGGGCATTCGCGAGATGCGAAACCTTCCCGACTTGCTCTTCGTCGTCGACATACGACGCGAAGCTACAGCGGTCAAAGAAGCAAACAAGCTCGACATTCCGGTCGTCGCGATTGTCGACACCAATTGCGATCCCGATCCAATCTACCACGTCATCCCGGCCAACGACGACGCAATCCGCGCCATCAAGCTGATCACCTCCAAGATCGCCGACGGCGTGCTGGAGGGAATGGCCCAGCGCAAGGCTTACGAGCCGGAGGAGGTTGAGGCCGAAAAGATCGCCATTGAGGATGAAAAGTATCTAAGTGCTGCCACGCTGGCCCGTTTGAAGGAACTGTCCTTCGAGGAAGAAGAGACCGAACGTGCCGCCGAGACGGCCCCCTCCGCAGAGGCAGAGGAAGCAGTCGTCGAAGAGGTGACAGCCGAAGAAGCCCAAGCCGAAGAGACCCAAGCCGAAGAGACCCAAGCTGAAGAGACCCAAGCTGAAGAAGCTGAAGAGGCCAAAGAAGATACCGAGGAAGAGCAGGCCAACTGAGTCTTGCACATCTGCCTGCCTGACAACTTGATACACTGGGATAGGAGAGCGAAGTTGGAAATCACCACTGCAATGGTCAAGGAACTACGGCAGGCAACCGGCGCTGGCGTGCTGGACTGTCGCCAGGCGCTAGAAGCTCACGAGGGTGATCTCGAAAGAGCAGCCGCCTACTTGAAAGAGAAGGGGCTAGCTGCGGTCGCCGAGAAATCGGAACGTGAGGCATCCGAGGGCATGATCGAAGCCTACGCCCACCCCGGCAATCGGGTGGCTGTAATGCTGGAGTTGAATTGCGAAACCGACTTTGTGGCCCGCACAGACGACTTTAAGAATCTAGCCCACGACCTGGCGCTGCACATCGCCTTTGCCGCACCACGCTACCTTACGCGCGAGAATGTAGCCGAGGAAGTCATCGAGAAAGAAAAGTCCAGCTACCGCGCTCAGGCGTTGGAAGAGGGCAAACCCGAACATATCGTCGATCGCATCATCGAAGGACGCCTGGAAAAGTTCTATCAAGACACCTGCATCATAGAGCAACCCTTCGTCAAAGACGAGGACAAAACGATCCAGGATCTGATCAACGATGCCATCGCCAAGCTGGGCGAGAACATTGTCTTGCGCCGCTTCGTACGCTACGAAGTAGGCGAAGACCGATAACATAATGGCTGCTAAATACAGGCGCGTCCTACTCAAACTAGGTGGCGAGGCGCTGGCCAGCCCTGGAAGCTACGGCATCAGCCCCCACATGGCCGAGGAAGTGGCCGCCAAAGTGTCGGCGATGCGCGACATCGAGATAGAAGTGGCCATTGTCCTGGGCGCAGGCAACATCTGGCGCGGTCGGGATGGCCTTGCCCATGGGATGGATCGGGCTACAGCCGATCACATGGGTATGCTGGCGACGGTGATGAACGCCCTCGCCCTCGCCGACGCGCTGGAGCGGATAGGGATCACCACCCGCGTGCAGACCGCTATTGAGATGCGGGCTTTTGCCGAACCCTACATCCGCTTGAGGGCGATCCGGCATCTGGAGAAAGGCCGCATCGTCATCATCGGCGGAGGCACGGGCAACCCCTACTTTACCACAGACACGGCCGCAGCGCTCAGGGCGATGGAGATCGACGCAGACCTGCTTATCAAAGCCACGAAAGTGGATGGCGTCTACTCCGAGGACCCGCACGAGAATCCCGACGCCGAGCGTTTCGACCGCCTGACCTATATGCAGACACTCGAGATGCGCGTGGGCGTGATGGACGCCACGGCCATCTCGCTGTGTATGGAAAACGACTTGCCCATTCTCGTGCTCAACCTGTGGCAACCACACAGCCTGGAGCGAGCTGTGAAGGGCGAAGACATAGGCACCTTGATCTCTCGATAGTATCAATTTCCTAGAACCGTCAATTCTCTGAATGACCATGATTAAGGAACTGCTTCACGAAACAGAGGACCACATGAATAAAGCCGCCGAGGCTTTGGAGGCCAAGCTGCGCACCATCCGCACAGGCCGTGCCTCACCAGCCCTGGTCGAGCAGGTCATGGTGGATTACTACGGCACGCCCACGCTGCTCAAGCAATTGGCGGTTATCTCAGCCCCAGAGCCCCAGTTACTCACCATTCGCCCCTATGATCCGGGGTCCTTGGGCGACATCGAGCGAGCAATCCTCAAATCCGAGTTGGGCCTCACACCTTCGAACGACGGTAAACTCATTCGCCTTCCCATTCCACGTCTGACCGAGGAACGCAGAGAAGAGCTAGCCAAGATGGTGCGTCAGCGTGTCGAGGAAGGAAAGGTGGCACTACGGAACATCCGCCGCGAAGCGCTGGACGATTTGCGCGAGTTCGAGAAAGAGAAACTCGTCTCAGAAGACGACTTCTACCGAGCGAAGGACGACCTTCAGGAACTCACAGATGACTATACCAAGAAGATGGACGACATCAGCGATCGCAAGCAGAAGGAAATTCTGGAAAACTAACGTGATCTCTCGTTCGGCCGCTTCAGTTTAACCACGACAATGCCCTCTCAATCACAGGATGATCAGAGATACCCTCCCCTAGAGGAAGCGCCCCAGCATGTTGGCATTATTATGGATGGCAACGGCCGCTGGGCTCGGGCACGGGGGCTGCCCCGATCAGCAGGGCATCGCGCAGGGACAGAGAACTTGCGCCGCGTACTGCGAGCAGCGGTCGAGTTCGGCGTCCAGATTCTGACCATTTACGCTTTCTCGACCGAGAATTGGAGCCGTCCGGAGGGTGAGGTTCACGCACTGCTGACCATCCTGGAGGGCGTGATCGATCGCGAACTGCAAGAACTACACGAGGAAGGCGTCCAACTGCGGCACGTTGGCCGGCCAGAGCGCTTGCCAGAAAAATTACGGCAGAAAATCCGGCAGGCGATCGACCTAACTAGAAACAATCAACGACTGCTCCTCAACGTGGCCTTCGACTACGGCGGGCGAGCTGAGATAGTAGACGCTATACGCCGCATCATCATGGACAATACACCGCCCGACCAAGTGGACGAGGATCTCGTCAGCCGCTATCTTTACACGGCAGGATTGCCCGATCCCGACCTGATCATTCGCACCAGCGGCGAAATGCGAGTCAGCAATTTCCTCATCTGGCAGGGCGCGTATGCAGAATATTATGTCACACCTGCTATGTGGCCAGACTTTGATAAGGACGAACTCTATCGAGCCCTACAGGCATATGGACAGCGCGAGCGTCGATTTGGGCTGGTGCCTAGATAGGGTGACTTGTGCAGGCTTTATCGGCTAATCGGACGTTCCCTCAGCCAGTGCTTCTTGATCCGTGCTACGTACACGCATACTAACTGCCGCCATCCTGATTCCTATCGCCATCGGCTTGATCCATCTGGGTGGACCTGCATTCCTGGCCTTGGTTGCACTGATGCTGTCCCTGGCTGAAGTCGAGTTTTGTCGCTTGGCGGCCCAGGACGACTTCCGCCCCACCCTTGCCTTTGGGCTTGGGATAGTGTGGCTATTTCTACTGGACGCCCGGCTTCCAACATTGGAGGCTTTACAACCTGGGCTGGCCCTGATCCTGCTGGCGTCACTTGCCTGGCAGATGGCTCGCCGTCGGGGCTCTCCGGTAGCCGATTGGGGGCTGACCGTAGCCGGAGGCCTGTATCTGGGGATATGTGGCGCTTGCATGGTCAAGATACGGAGCCTGAACGACGGCTCCTGGTGGATGCTGACGACTATGTGCACCATCATGTGCGCCGACACCAGTGCCTACTTCGTCGGGCGAGCGTGGGGACGGCACAAAATGGCGCCCTCCCTCAGCCCGGGCAAGACGTGGGAAGGATACGTGGCTGGTGTGGTTACCGGCGTGCTGGTGACACCGCTGCTGGTCTCGCTGTGGCGCACTCAAGCGAACGGGGGAGTCGTTACCAACATCATACACGGCTCGATCCTAGGATTGCTGATCGCTACTCTGGCCCCACTGGGTGATCTGGCCGTCTCGATGATCAAGCGCCAGGTCGGCGCAAAAGACAGTGGAAACATCATACCCGGCCACGGAGGGGCATTGGATCGGTTGGATAGCCTCCTGTGGACGGCCGTGATTGGTTATTACTACGTACTGTGGTTTATGACCTGACCACACGCATAACATAAGCAGGAGAAAGCACCATGGATAAGTTAGAAATGGCCGATTTGGAAATCAAAACATTGGCCGAGTTGCGTGAGTTGGCTAAGGAGTGGGAGGTTTCCGGCTACAGCCGGCTAAAGAAGGAAGACCTCATCCTCCGCTTGCTGCGCGCCAAGGCGGAGCGCGAGGGGCTGATGTTCGGCGGTGGCGTGCTGGAGATCGTGGACGAGAACAAGGGTTACCTGCGCTGCGACCACTACAAGCCAGGGCCCGACGATGTTTACGTCTCGCAGTCTCAGATCCGCCGCTTCGGACTGCGCACCGGCGACATGGTCGTCGGCCAAGTGCGGCCGCCTAAGGAGAGCGAAAAGTACTACAGCCTCCTGCGCGTAGAAGCCGTGAACGGAATGGATCCGGAGGCAGCCAAGCAACGGCCATCTTTCGAATCGCAGACGCCGATCTTTCCCGATGAGCGTTTCATACTGGAAACAACGCCCAACAACTTGACAACCCGCTTACTGAGCATGATCACGCCGATCGGGAAAGGGCAACGAGGGCTCATCGTGTCGCCACCCAAGGCCGGCAAGACGACGGTGCTCAAGCACATCGCCAACAGCATCTCGGCCAACCACCCCGAGGTACACCTGATGGTCGTCCTCATCGGCGAGCGGCCCGAGGAAGTGACCGACATGGATCGCTCGGTCGAGGCAGAGGTCATCAGCTCTACCTTCGACGAACCGGTGAAGAGTCACGCACAGGTAGCAGAGGTTGCGCTGGCGCGGGCCAAGCGACTGGTGGAGAGCAAACGGGACGTCGTCATCCTCCTCGACAGCATCACCCGCGTCTCGCGCGCCTACAACCTGGTCGTGCAGCCCAGCGGTCGCACACTCTCCGGCGGTCTCGACCCCGCAGCGCTCTACCCGCCCAAGCACTTTTTCGGCGCGGCGCGTAACATCGAGGAAGGCGGTAGCCTGACCATCATCGCCACCTGCCTGATCGATACCGGCAGCCGGATGGACGACATGATCTATGAGGAGTTCAAGGGCACCGGCAACATGGAACTTCACCTGATGCGCAAGTTCCAAGAACGCCGTATCTTCCCGGCCTTTGACATCGAGCGCTCCAGCACGCGGCGGGAGGACCTTCTGCTCGATCAGGAAACGCTGCAAAACATCTATGCGATGCGACAGCGCTTCCTGGACGCCCAGTCCCAAGTTCACGCGATGCAGGAATTACTCCAGGTGCTCAGACAAACCAAGAGCAACGAGGAGTTTCTGGCCCTGTTCGCCAGGATGGTGGAGATAGAGGGAGGACGCTAACGCCAAGCTTCGACACACCAGAGGCCCCTGCCTCCGGTAGGGGCTTTTATTCTTGAGGCTCCAGGAAGCGCCGGATGACCTTTGCCACCTCTGCCGGTCGCTCCAACATCACCATGTGGCCTGCGCCCTCGACGATCATTAGCTGTGCCCCGGAAATGTGCTCGGCCAGGTAACGCGCATATTTGAGGGGAGTGAGCCGGTCGGCGGAGCCTGCGATGACCAACGTGGGCACATCAATCTCCCCCAATCGCTCCATCACGTCGAAGCGGTCGCAGGCAGTGAGGTCTTTCAACAGCACGTCGGGGCCTGTCTCACGCATCCGCTCTCGCCCCAATTCGACCAGTTTTGTCGGTGCCTCGGACGACCAAGCATAGCGGATTATAGTGTCCAGCGCCGCCTCAAAATCGGTGGGAATCTGCCCCAGGATAGCGGGGGTCACGCGCAGCCGTGCCCCGGTCGCGATCGGCACGAGGCCTGCCACCCGGCCGGGAAAATCCAGCGCCAGGGTCAAGGCAATGGCACCGCCCAGCGAGTGCCCGGCGATTACGGCACGCTCGACGCCGACCGCGTCGAGGAAAGCGAGGACGTCCTCCGCATACCCCATGACCGTATCGCTACCCCGTCCCTCCGAGCGCCCATGGCCGGGCAGGTCGAGCGCGTAGACGGTGACTCCCGGCAAACACGCCTGTCCCAGGCGACGCAGCTCGGCAGGCCAGTTGAGGCGCGAACCCCCAGCGCCGTGCAGCAGCACAAGCGCAGGGCCATCCGACGGCCTACGATTAGCAGTGTAAAAGACCTGCCCCCTGGCCACATCTGCGTACGGCATCACCCCGCCTCGCGCATTCCGCCGCTGCGCGCCTTTTCCGCCGTCGGCAGCGTATCCAACGTTTCCCCGTGCAGCGCCCGGCGCATCGCCTCCCGGTCATCCCATGGATACTCGGTGGTGCCGAAACACATACTCTGCTCGTGCCCCTTGCCGCAAGCGATCACGACGGACTGCCCGCAGTCCGCATCCCCCGAATGAGCCACTTGGCACGCCTTGAGGATCGCCTCGCCCCGGTCGGGCACGCGCCACAGGTCGACGCCCTCGCGCTTGCCCTCTACCTCGGCCGCGGCGGCGCTCTCGGCTATGATCTCATCCAGGCTCTCGGTGCGTGGGTCCTCGGCGGTGATGACCACCACGTCGGCCAGCTTTCCGGCGACGTGGCCCATCATGGCCCGCTTCTCCCGGTCGCGCAGGCCGGCTGAGCCAAAGACGACGATCACGCGACCGCCATCCTGCGCTGCTTCGCGCGTCATCGTGCGCGCCGTCTTCAGCGCCTGACCGAGGGCGTTGGGGGTGTGAGCGAAATCGACGATAGCGAGAAAATCCTGCCCCGCATCGATGCGCTCCATCCGGCCCGGAATCCCCGTCATAGCCGCGATCCCCGCGACGATAGCATCGG
>CAZWPV010000095.1:5683-8425 GCA_964635485.1 uncultured Anaerolineales bacterium | reverse complement strand
GTGTTTGTGGGGGGGGGGGGGGGCTGGCCCCCCCCCACCCCCCTGCCCTCCGGTTTGTTGAGAAGATGCTTCAAGATGAAGGCAAGGAGGAAGGAGAATGGCAGACAGAATCACTCCGCGCAGTGAGGACTATTCCCGCTGGTACACCGACGTCGTCCAGATGGCCGACCTGGCCGATTACACCCCGGTCAAGGGCTGCATGGTGATCAAGCCTCACGGCTACGCGCTGTGGGAAAACGTCAAGGGGGGACTCGACCGGCGTTTCAAGGCCACCGGGCACGTCAACGCCTACTTTCCTCTCTTCATCCCCTTGAGCTTTATCCAGAAGGAAGCGCAGCACGTGGAGGGCTTTTCACCCGAGCTGGCCATCGTCACCATTGGTGGTGGCTAGGAGTTGGAGGAGCCGCTGGCTGTGCGCCCTACCTCGGAGACGATCATCGGCCACATGTATGCCAAGTGGATCCAGTCCTACCGCGATCTCCCTGTGCTGATCAACCAGTGGGCCAACGTGGTGCGCTGGGAGATGCGCACGCGGCTGTTTCTGCGCACGACCGAGTTTCTGTGGCAGGAGGGACACACCGCCCACGCCACACAGGAGGAGGCGGAGGAGGAAACCCTGCGCATGCTCGACGTCTACACCGATTTCGCCGTCGAGGATGCGGCCATTCCCGTCATTCCGGGCCGCAAGAGCGAGAGCGAAAAGTTCGCCGGGGCAGTGACCAGCTACACCATCGAGGCGATGATGGGGGACTGCCGGGCGCTCCAGGCGGGTACCAGCCATTTCTTGGGACAGAACTTTGCCCAGGCGTTCGAGATAAAGTTCCTCGACCAGAACAACGAGCAGCAATATGCCTGGACGACCAGTTGGGGGGTCAGCACGCGCATGGTGGGCGCGGTGGTGATGGTGCACGGGGATGACCAGGGGTTGGTCCTGCCGCCCAAGCTCGCCCCGATCCAGGTGGTCGTCGTGCCCATCGGCAAGACCGAGGAGGATCGCGTGAAAGTGGCCGAGGTGGTGGCTCGCGTCGAGGCGATGCTGCAAGACGATGTGCGTTTGCGTGTGGACGACCGCGAGGAATACTCGCCCGGCTGGAAGTTCAACGAGTGGGAGATGCGGGGCGTGCCGCTGCGGATCGAGATCGGCCCGCGCGATGTGAAGCAGGGGCAGGTGACGCTGGCCCGGCGCGATGTCCCTGGGCGTGAGGGAAAGCGCAGCGTACCGCTGGACGGGTTATGCGAAAAAACAGCAGAGATGCTGGCCACGATCCAGTCCGACTTGTACGATCGTGCTCTTGACTTTCGCAAGGCGCACACGTACGACCCCCAGGACTATGGTGAGTTCAAGGAAGCGGTATCCCAGGGGTTCGCCTATTCCTGGTGGTGCGGGGATGCGGATTGCGAAGCGCAGATCAAAGAGGACACCAAAGCGACGGTGCGCTGCATCCCCATGGATCAGGAACCCCGCAAGGCCAGTGGCAAAGCTACGTGTATCCACTGCGGCGGCGAGGCCAGCGAGCGGGCCGTCTTTGCGCGGGCATATTAGTTTGTTGATTGGGAGGGTGAGGCAGAATGAAACAAGGCGGGTGGATATCGGCGGCCCTGGTGTGTGTGGCCCTTGGCGCGATAGGCGGCGTGTTGCTCGTCGCCAACAGTTCTAACTCTGCCTTTTTGATCCCCACACTGGCCCCGACCATCGGCATTTCGCCTTCTCCAGCACCTTCTGTGGTTCCTCCTACCGTGCATCCCACCGGCGAGCCGACGCCGGTGCCGCCCAAGGAGCTCACTATCTGCCAGGCGGAGGAGCCCAATACGCTCTTCATTTATGGCCATCCGTCGCGCGCGGCGCGCAACGTGTTGGAGGCGATCTACGACGGGCCGATTGACACCCCTACGTACCAGTACCGGCCGACGATCCTGGAAAAGCTCCCTAGCCTGTCCGACGGCGACGTCGACCTGCGGACTGTGCAGGTCAAGGAGGGCGACAGGGTCGTGGACGTGAGCAACGAGTGGGCGGGGTTTCTGCGCTCAGGCGTCACCACCGTCCTCGATGCCGATGGGCAGGAGGTCACGTTTGAGGGTGGGGTGGTCACAATGACACAGATGGTGGTCACCTTCACGCTGCGGGCTGATGTGACCTGGGAGGACGGTCACCCTCTGACCGCCGACGACTCGGTCTATTCCTTCGAGTTGGCCGGGGCGTTGGGCAATCTCCCACCACACGCGAGGTTGCTCCACGATCGCACGCAGAGCTACGAGGCCGTGGACGCGCGAACCGTCGTCTGGACGAGCGTCCCCGGCTACCGCGACACCTTCTCCTTCTACGGCTCTCCCTCTCAGAACGTCTACGTGCAGAACTTTTATCACCCGTTGCCCCGGCATTTTCTGGGAGTGGTCGGCGCCGATCAGATGCTCGAATCCGAGATCGTGCGCCACAGGCCGATGGGCTGGGGGCCTTTTGTTATCCAGGAGTGGGTGGTGGGAGATCACATCACGTTGACGCGCAACGAACGCTACTTCCGTGCCTCTGAGGGGCTGCCCTATCTCGATCGGGTGACTTTTCGCTTCGTCCCCGATCTGCGACAGGCGCTCGACCTGCTGGCGGCGGGCGAGTGCGACGTCATTGCCCAGGACGTGATCGAAGGAGGGGACGTTGTGCTGCTGCTGGAGGCCGCCAAGGCCGAGACGGTGCAGTTGCTCTCGTCCTCCAGTAGCGAGTGGGAGCACCTGGATTTTGGTATCACG
>CAZWPV010000095.1:0-5673 GCA_964635485.1 uncultured Anaerolineales bacterium | reverse complement strand
GAGCTGGGTCCGCCGTCCAGATTACTTTGGCGACGTGCGCGTGCGCCAGGCCATCGCGCAGTGCGTCGATCGGGAGCGCATCGCGCGCGAGGCATCTCCCTACGGCGAGGTGGCCGTCGCCCACAGTTACGTCCCGGCCGAGCACCCGCTGTATACAGAGGATCGACTCGACCAATGGGGCTATAATCCGGCCGGAGGTCAGGCCCTGTTGGAGGAGGTGGGCTGGCAGGATGGGGACGACGATGGCGTCCGGGAGGCTCGCGGTGTGGCAGGTGTTGCCTGGGGCACGCCCTTCTCCGTCACTCTGGTCACGACCAGTGACGACCCTGCCCGTCAGCGGACGGCGCAGATCCTGTCGGAAAACCTGGCCGATTGTGGTATTACTCTGGGGGTGCAGTACTTTACCTCCACGGAGGAGCTTGTCTTTGAGGGACACGACAGCCCCGTGCTCGGACGCCAATTCGAATTGGCGCTCTACTCCTGGAACAGCGGCCTTTATGCGCCCTGCGAGCTCTATCTCTCGACTCAGATTCCCACGGTCGAGAACCAGTGGACGACGCTCAACAGCCCCGGCTATACCAGCGCTGACTACGACGCGGCCTGCCTCGCGGCGTTGGATACATTGTCTGGAGCGGGCTTGAATCCTTTTTATCACCGTGAGGCGCAGCGGATCTTTGCCCGGGATTTGCCCGCGCTGCCACTCTATTTCGTCCCCCGGCTGGTCGCCGTGCGACCGGGGGTGAGCGGCATCGCGCCGAATCCCAGTGAATATCTGACTTGGAACGTCGAAGTGTTTGACGTCAGTTGGTAGTCGCGGAATGGCTGCTGGCAATTCTTCGGTTCGTCTTGCGGCGAGGGAGGTCAAGGCCGGCCGGGCGGCGGGCGAGGCGCTGGTTTCTCTTGTTCCCATCGGCTTCCTGGGCGGGGTGGACCCGGATACCGGCGTGGTCATCGAGGCCGGTCATCCGCTGGAGGGGCAGAGCGTGGCCGGACGCGTGTTGGTCTTTCCCACCGGCAAGGGCAGCACCGTGGGCTCTTATACCCTCTACCGGCTGGCGCGCGCCGGGCTGGCCCCGGCAGCCATCGTCAACGCCGAGGCCGACCCCGTCGTCGCCGTGGGAGCGATCATCGCCGAAATCCCGATGGTGGACCAGGTGGATATCTCGCGCATCCGCACCGGGGACTGGGTGGAGGTGCGTGATGGAGAAGTGATCGTAGAAGAGAGACGCTCTATGCGTTCAACACCTGCACCGTAGGCCGCAGATCGAGCTCGTCAATCAGCGCGTTCAGCTCGGCTTCGGTGAGAGGGTGTCCCTTGCCCGCGTAGGCTGTCAGCATCGCCTCCGTCATGTTGGTGCCAAAAGAACGGCCCTCGTAGCGCGGCGTGGTGGTGAGCACCATTCTCACGCCCCGCTCCCGCAGCAACTCGACGTTCTCCGACGTGGTGGTGTTGGTGACGACTGTCTTGCCCGACATATCCGCCGGCATGTACTTGAGCATGAAGAGGAAATCGCCGGCGACGAGATCGGCCTCCCGCCAGTACCGCTTGTACTTGGGCTCAGGCTCGTACCCCCCACCGCCGTAGAAAATCAGGCTCATCGGAAAGTAACTGACAAAGGGCAGCAGCACGCGCGCCACTCGCCGATAGGACTTGAGGCTGCGCAGCACGATAGGAAGACCGAGACCGACCATCAGGTCGCCAAAGATCACCCCGTCACATACCTCCGCCACCGCCTCGGCCAGCCCCTGCCGGTCGACGGCCATCGGCACAAAGCCGCAGCAAAAGTGCGGCGCGTCGCCCAGCGCCTCCGCCGCCAGCTCGAACACGCGCCGCTCCAGTGTGTGCTTCAGACCGCGCCCGTCGACCACGGGCGTGCGGTGGACGTCCTTGACCAGCTTCAGGGCCGCGCGCAGGGGGTACTCGCGACCGCAAAAGCGCAGGTACAGGTCGGCCCCGCCCACCCCCAGGGCATCGACCTGCCCATCCAGCTCGGCGAACAACCGCTGCGCCTCTTCCACGTCGCCGTCGGTGCCAATGCGCTCGACGACGATCTGCTCGCCCCCCACGGTGACGACGACGCGCTTATCGCGGGTGGAACTCCCCAGACTGACACTCACGGCTCTTTTCATCGACGCTCTCCCAAAACAAAGTGAGCCCAATTATACAACAAATGCACAAGGATTGCAGACACCCAAGGGAGACAGTGCATCCTCCCATTTTCCCCTCTCCTGGAGGAGGGGCTAGCAGTCTGTCGGAGAGAAAATCGCCGAGGCAAAACACCGCCTGTTTCGTCATTCTGAGGCCCCGGAGGGGCCGAAGAATCTCGCTTTTTGGTTGTCGAGTGCTTCCACAATGAGATTCTTCGTCGCTCCGGCGGCTTCGCCGCCTCCGCTCCTCAGAATGACGGTTCTCTCCGACAAGCTGCTGGGGGAGGTGAAAGGGATGCCTGATTGTGCGTTTGGGGTGAATGCGGTAAAATGCGAGCCTTGGGAGGGCCCTTGAAAAACCAACTATCGCAACCAGGAGAGACGATGACACCGACGAATCATTACCCTATAGCCGAGGCCGTGCGGGCTGCTTACCGGGCCGGCGAGGAGGACGAGGCCTTGGAGCCTATCGTGCTCGTCGACGGTGACGGGCGACCGATAGGCCGCGTTGGCGATGGCGATTACGTGATCTTTTACGACATCCGCGGCGAGCGGGAGATCGAACTGACCAGCGCCTTTGTGGCGCAGGAGTTTTCCCATTTCGACCGCGCGCCGATCACGGTCCACTTTGCGACGATGATCGAGTACGCCAGCGGCCTGGTGGAACACGTCGCCTTCCCACCGGTGCGTGAAATCCGCCACACGCTGGGTGAGGTCATCAGCCAACACGGCCTCGAGCAGGTCAAGATCTCTGAATCGGAAAAGGCCATCCACGTGAGTTATTTTCTCAACGGTAAGCGGGAGGAGCCTTTCCCCGGCGAGCGCCACGTTTCCATCCCCTCGCCGGAAGTGGCGAACTATGCAGAGACGCCAGAGATGAGCGCCGAGGGCGTCGCCCGGGCGACTATCGAGGCGTTGGACGACCCACAGGCCGATTTTATCGTGGTCAACTTTTGTAACGTGGACGTGATCGGTCACATCGAGAACCGCGAGGCGGTGCTGCAGGCCGTGGAGGAGGTCGACCGGCGCGTCGGCGAGGTGGTGGCCGCGGCCCAGGCTTGCGGCGTGATAGCCGTCGTCACCGCCGACCACGGCACGGTGGAAAAGTGGCTCTACCCCGAGGGCACGGTCGATACCGGGCACACCGATAGCCCCGTGCCCTTCGTCGTGATCGACCCCGCACTGAAGGACGTTACTTTGCGAGAAGGCGGCACGCTGGTCGACGTCGCCCCGACGCTGCTGCAAATCCTGGGGTTGCCGCGGCCCGAGGAGATGACGGGAAGCAACCTATTGCCAGAAGCCGCAGGCCGAGAGCAGCGCCGTGTCATGCTCGTCATCGTCGACGGCTGGGGTGCGCGCGACGAGGCTTACGGCAACATGATCCTGGAGGCAAATACGCCGGCGATGGACCGGCTGCAGCGGGAGTGGCCGACCACGCGGCTGGAGGCGGCCGGCACAGCGGTGGGCATGCCCGCCGGCACCGTGGGCAACTCTGAGGCGGGACACACGCACATCGGCGCAGGCCGTCGCGTGCTATCCGACCGCGTGCGCATCGACGAGGCCATCGCCGACGGCTCCTTCTTCGAGAACGAGGCATTTCGCTGGGCGATGGAGGGCGCCAAGCGGGACGGCACCAAGCTGCACCTGCTGGGCATCATCTCCTTCTACAGCTCCCATGGTTCGATCACCCACTTGAAGGCTCTGATGACGATGGCGCACGAGTTGGGCGTTCCCGAGGTGTACGCCCACGGCATGCTGGGTCGGCGGGGCGAGCGGCCGGAGAGCGGCGCGATCTACACCGAGGAGATCGAGAAAGAGGCAGAACGGCTGGGAGGCGGCTTTGCGCTGGCCTCCATCATCGGGCGCTTTTGGAGCCTCGACCGCGAGGAGAACTGGGATCGCATCGAAAAGACGTACCGCTGGCTGGTGGAGGGCAAAGGACAAACAGTAGTAGGTGTACCATGTCGATAGTCAAACATACAACAAAAAGTGTCCGTATAGCTGGGTGGTTCTCTAACGTTTTCCACCCCTTTATCCTATCCATCATCACGTTGCCACTGACCATCTATCTATCCACAGGTCTGCTTGGGCTGGCCATTCTGTGGACAGCCATCAGTATGGCTGCATTGCTACTGCCTCTGGCAACCTTCATTCTGATCATGGTTAGAATCGGGCGGTACAGTGATTTTGACGTATCCACGCGGGAACAGAGAGCCGGCCCCTATCTGGTGGCCGGTGGCGGGCTGATTCTTTTGACCACCATCATCATCCTGGGCGACGCCCCGCCCATCAGCCGCGCCTGCATCTATGCCGCCATGCTCGCCGCCACCACCGGTGCGGTGATCAATCGCTTTTCCAAGGTGAGCGTCCATGCGATGACCGCGGCCGGCTGCGCAATCGTGCTCCTGTACCTATCCCTTCTCGCTGGCATCTTCATGGTCACGGCTGCCGCCGCAGTCAGTTGGTCCAGGATCCCACTCAAGCGCCACACCCTGCGCCAGGTCATCACCGGTTGGGTGGTCGCCGTCGCGAGCGTGGCGATCGTGTTCTCTTTGCTCCTCTAATCCCTCCACACACCGCTCACAGCCGCCTCCACGCACTGCGCGACCGTGCCGTAGCGCACGAGCAAGCCGGCGTGCGATGGAAGGTAGGTGGCCCCCTTGGCCGAGGGGGTCGCCACAGTGCGAAAGCCCAGCTCCTGCATCGGCGCGACGACGGCGCACATGTCGGCCACCACGCGCCCGCCGCTGGACTCTATCGCGGCTACTAATCCCTGTGCTTCGGCCTGTTCCTGCACCTCCCGTGCCGCCGTGATCCACAGTGCCGCCCGCACCCGCCGCCCGCCCAGCAGCCGCACGACCTCCGCGATCTCTTCCAACCCTGCGTGCGGGCAGCCGAACCATGCCAGGTCGATTCCACGAACATCGGAATTGAGCGCGGCGTAGGCAGGTTGTAGATCATCTACGACGAGGCCCTGCGGACTCGCAGAGTCCGCAGGGCCGGGAGCCAGCACGTCTGGCCGGTCAGCTTCCGGCGTGACGCCTGCGACGTGGTAGAGCGCGACGGCTCCGCTGGCCGCCATCGCCGCGCCCAGAGTCTTCAGGTAGGGGCAGGGTAACCCTGCCTCTACCTCCAACCCCACAAAGTAGGGCACGCGGTTGCCGGCCGCTTTGCCCACCAGGTACCCCAATGCGCCGAAATCGGAAAGCGATTGCACCGGACAGCGCACGTCGACCCGCAGCGTGGCGCGGCGGTTCTCGTCCAGGTGCAGGCCGTAGGCGGCGGTGCGCCCGGTGATGGCCGCGGCCAGTGCGCTCGGACCGCCCTCCCGGTTGGTGCGCGCTCCCAGCACCGAGTTGGCATAGCTCACCGCCGACGACTCGGCCCAGGCCACGTGCTCGCCCAGGCGGGGCGCGTTGCCCACCAGGTAGGGCGTGCACGTGCACGTCGTGCGCACCCCGAACCGCTGGAAGGCCTCGATCACCGCCAGTTGCCGTTGGGCAAACGATTCCGGGAAGCCCAGTT
>CAZWPV010000094.1:0-8441 GCA_964635485.1 uncultured Anaerolineales bacterium | reverse complement strand
GAGCCGGGCGAGTTCGAGGTGCTGGTGGGGTGCTCTTCCAGGGATATTCGCTTGAGCGCGGGTTTCTTTCTCGAGGAGTGAGAGGATCTTGACCGGCGATCCCGAGTGGCAAAAGTACCTGGAGGCCGAGGCCCGCGTTCGCTGCGTGGCCTTTGGCGAGCATCGGCTGCGGGTGATTGAGGCGGGCGCACCCGAGGGCGAGCCGCTGCTGCTCATCCACGGCTTCGCCGACTATGCCTACGCCTGGCACCGCAACCTCCGCCCGCTGGCTGAGGCGGGCTTTCGCGCCATCGCCTACGATTACCCCGGTTGCGGCGAGTCCGCTTTGCCCGATGGGTTTCGCTTCGGCGTGGACAACCTGGCACGGGTGGCGCTGGGGCTGCTCGATGCGCTCAGCCTTGAGCGCGTGCACCTGGTGGGCCACTCGATAGGCGGCGGGATCGCGCTCCAACTGGCTCTCCGCAATCCCGACCGGCTGCGCCGCGTGGTGCTGGTGGCCCCTGTCTGCTACCACACCTACTACCGCCCTTTCATCTACCTTTTCCGCTGGCCGCCCTTTCACGCCCTGGCCCGGCTGGTCACCGGGCCGTGGATGGCCTGGCCCACGCTCGTCGTGGAGTACGCCGACATGACCCTGTTGACCCCGCAGGTGGTGGCCCAATATCGGCTGGCCTTTCGGCGGCCGGAGTACGTGCGCGCCTGCCACGGGCTGCTGCGGGACTATTGGAACGAGGCCTTTGCCGAGACCGCCCGGCGTTACGGAGAAATCTCTGTGCCGCTGCACGTGATCTGGGGGGAGCGAGATACGTCGGTGAGTCGTCGTGACGTCCGGCGGCTGGCCGCCGACACCGGAGCGGATTTGACCATCGTCCCAGGAGGGGGGCATCTGCTCAACCAGGCCCAGCCGGAGGTCTTTAACGCGATGGTAGCACGCTTTTTGCAGGGGGCGCAGTGATGGCTTCCGGGCGTCGTCTCCTGCGCGCACTCCTGCCTTTGCTGCTGGCCGGCCTGGGCTTGCTGATTCTTGCCGTCGGCGCGACGGCTGCCCCACCGGAGACGGTCATCTATAACCCAATGGTCGCCGATGTCATTTCCCAGGTCACTACGCCGACGCTGGTGTACGAGCTGGAGGGGTTGACGGGGGAGCGGCCTGTGACCGTGGCCGGTATCTCCTACACCATCGCCACCCGCAACGTTCTGCAAATCGAGGCGATCTCGATGGCGACTCGCTACGCCTACGAGTGGCTTGCCGGGACCGGGCTGGACGTGAGCTACCACGACTATAGCTGGGGGGACACCGAGGGGCGCAACGTGGTGGCCGAAAAGCCGGGCCTGGTCGACCCCGGCGAGATATATCTCATTACCGCGCATCTGGACGACATGCCCCCTGGCCCCCGTGCCCCCGGCGCCGACGACAACGCGTCTGGTTCCGTCGCCGTGATGATGGCGGCCCGATTGCTGGCGGCGCATCACTTTGCCTACACGGTGCGCTTTGTCCTCTTCACCGGCGAGGAGTATGGGCTGTTGGGCAGCAGTGCCTACGCTGCTGACTGCGCAGCGCGCGGGGAGAACATCCGGGGCGTGATCAATCTCGACATGATCGGCTACAACACCGGCAGGCCCGTGTACGAGATCTTTGCCCTCGAAGGCGATAGCGCAACTGCAGCCGAGTCTCGCCAACTGGCCGGGTTGTTCGTGGACGTGGCGTCGGTGTACGATCTCGATCTTGAGCCGCAAGAGTTGGTGATGGACGTCTACCCGCTGGTCGGGGGGAGCGATCAATGGGGCTTTCTCCAGGTGGGTTACCCGGCTGTCCTGGTTTCGGAGGGGTTCGAGAGCGGCGATTTCAACCCGCATTATCACACGGTTAACGACGCGGTTTCCGTCATGGACTTGAACTACTACGCCGATCTCACCCGTGCGTCGATAGCCACGCTTGCTCACCTGGGACACGTCCTGCCCGGCGATGGCGTGGGCCACCTTTCCGGCATGGTCTACGATTCGCGTACGGGCCAGTCGATCTCGCCTGCTGCCGTCGTCGCTTTCTGGCCCGTATATCACTACACCTTCACTGCTGTGACGGATGAGGGTGGGGTTTACGCGATGACGCTCCCGGCGGGCGAGTATGTGCTCACTGCGCGCTCGGCGTTCTCGGCCACGGTCGCGGACGTGACGATTTTGCCTGACGCCGCCGTCACGCGCGACATCGCCTTGGGGGCTGCGGGCGGGGGTGTTCCCAAGGAGCCTGTGCCTGAGAAGCAGGCCGTTTTATCCGTCGATTTTGTGCTCGACCTGCTAGCGCCTGCCCGTGTGTTCGTGCTGTTGATCTATTACGTATGGCGCGTGGTCGGCGCGTGCCTGGGTTGTTGATTGATTGCCTATGGCGATTGATCGCGTTTTCTCCGGTTACGTTTTTGACCTCGACGGCACGGTCTACCTGGGCGACGAGCTCCTGCCCGGCGCAGAGCGCACGATCGAGGCGCTGCGAGTATTGGGCTCCCGAGTCGTGTTCCTGAGCAACAAGCCGCTGGAGACCCGCGCCGACTATGCCGCCAAGCTGACGCGCCTGGGCATCCCCACCTCGCCCGATGAAGTGATCAACTCCTCGTGGGTCATGGCCCGCTGGCTGGGACGGGAGGCCCCCGGCGCGGCGCTGTTCGTGATTGGCGAGCGGCCGCTGCTGGACGAGCTGCGCGAGGCCGGTTTCCGCCTGACGGAGAAGCCCGAAGAGATCGAGTTCGTCGTCGCCTCTTTCGACCGCACCTTCGAGTACCGCAAGCTGCAGATCGCCTTCGACGCGATCCGGGCCGGGGCGCGCTTTGTGGCCACAAACGCCGACCGCTACTGTCCGACCCTCCCTAGCCCCCCCTATGAGGGGGGGAAAGTAGGTGGCCTGCCCGACGCGGCGGCCACCATCGGCGCGATTGAGGGCTGCACGGGGGTGGAGGTCGAGGTCGTCGTCGGCAAGCCGTCGCCGATCACCGTCCGCGCCATCCTCGACCGGCTGGAGCTACCGGCATCCGAGTGCATCGTCATCGGTGATCGATTGGAGACGGATATGGTTATGGGGATAGAGGCGGGGATGGCGACCGCCGTCGTCCTCACCGGCGTCACCACGCCCGATCTGCTGGCCGCCTCAGACATCCGGCCCGATTACGTGCTGCACCGATTGGACGAGTTGTTGCCTGGGTCTGATTCCTGAGTCGATGAGTTGAAAGGAAACGGGATGACTAGACGCCTCATCATCAACGCCGATGACTTTGGCTACGCCGAAGGTACCGTCCCTGCCATTATCGAACTCTACGAGGCCGGCATCGTCACCAGCACCACGGCGCTGGTCAACCAGCCGCACTGGCCGGAAGCGTCGGCCTACTTGCGCGACCATCCCGGCCTGGGCGCGGGCGTGCACCTGGTGATGAACGAGGGGCTGCCCATCCTCCCGCCGGAGCAGGTTCCCTCGCTGGTGGATGGTGAGGGTCGGTTCCGTGACGGCAACGCGTTACTGCGGCGCTACGGTCGCCTGCGCCCTGCTCAGCTCAAGGCCGAGTGGCGCGCCCAGATCGAAAAGCTCGTCGCCGATACCGGGCGCCAACCCGATCACCTCGACCTGCACTGTCACTTCCCCTACGTTTTCTCTTCTTGGTTCCGCGCCAGCCTGGAGTTGGCCCGCGAGTATGGGCGCATCCCCGTTCGTATGCCGTTCGACGACGCGCTGGATGAAAGGGCCGAGGAGTTGGCTGCCGGGGCCGGCTTTCCCGCCTGGCTCGTCCGTTGGCAGGGGAGACGCTACCAGCGGATGGTGGCGCGGTATGGCCTCAAGCGAGCCAACTATTTCGAGCCGTCCTTCTCGCTGTATGTCCCCGACGAACGTCGCACGTCCGAGTATCTCCTGGGATTACTGGACGTGTTGCCCGATGGGATCACCGAGTTGATCACCCATCCCGGCACCGAAGGCTGGCGCGATAAGGAGCGACGTGCTTTTTTCGACCCACGGGTGAAGGCGCGCATCGACGAACTGGGAATTGAGCTCATCACCTATGGCGACCTCTAACGCGCGGATGGGCTTCTCGCGGCGATTTGCCTTGGCCATCGTCGGCACGCTGATGTCACTGCACACCGGCCTGATCGCGGCCTACTTTCTCGCGCGCTGGGTGGGTGGGAATGCCCTGTGGTTCGTCGACGCCGCCGCTTACGTTTTGCCCTGGCTGTTCGTTCTCTCGCTCCTGCTGCTGCCCGTGGCCCTCCTGCTCCGCCGCTGTCGTCTCTTGCCAATCGTCGCCGCTGTGCCGCCTGTTCTTTTCCTGCTCACCTACGGTCACCTCTACCTCCCGCGCTGGCCCGTGCGCACCGCCGGCCCGAGCTTTACCGTGCTGGCTCACAACGTCCTCTACAAGAATCGGGATGTCGAGGCGGTGGTGACCTCGGTCAAGTTGCACGAGCCGGACTTTTTCGGCCTGCGGGAGCTGGCGGGGCCGATGGCCGAGGCGCTCGAGCCGCGCTTTGCCGAGCACTACCCGCATCATCGGGTGGAGCCCGGCTGCGGGTTTTGGAGCCGCTACCCGATCCTGGCGTACGAGGCGTTTCAGTTGGTCGAGGGGGAAGGGACGTGGACACAGCAGGTTGTGTTGGACGTCGATGGTCGCGAGGTGACTGTGCTCAGCGTCCACCCGCGCTCGCCGCCGGTGTATGGCATCCCGCTTTCCGAGTTGCCGGCAGCTCTCCCCACGGCGTTACCTAACCGGGACCGCGATGCCGACCTGCGCGCGCTGCTCTCACGACTGGAGGGGATCGACGGCCCGCTGGTCGTCATCGGCGATTTCAACGCCACCGACCAGCAGAGCCTGTACGCGCCGCTGGCCCGCCGCCTGCGCGACGCGCACCGCGAGAGTGGGTGGGGGATGGGCTTCACCTTTTCACGCTGGCCGGACGTGGGCCTGGCGCTGTGGCGCATTGATTACGTCTTCTATTCGCCCGATTTGGTGGCGCTCTCCGCCGGGGTGGGGGGATATGGCGGGTCGGACCACCGCCCGGTCATCGCGCGGCTGGCCTTTCGGGCGGAGGAGTGAGGGGAAGCACCGGACCGGACTATTGCTTTGCCACCTCAAACACCAGAATCGCCAAGGGCTGATCCGACGTGTTTTCCAGGCCGTGGCTCCAGCCCGGCTTGTTCACGATCACGTCTCCGGTTTTCACCGCGCGCGTTTCGTCGTTGACCGTCATCAGTCCATCGCCGTCCAGGATCACGTACACTTCCTCATCCTGCCCGTGCTGGTGGATGCCGATCGAGCTGCCCGGTTCCAATTCGTTGTAGATGACGAAACGGAGCGCGGTCTCAAAGTCCTGCTGGTCAAAGACGCGCACGTCTTTGACCAGCCCTTTCCCTCCATGCGACGATTTGACCTGCGCCTCGGCCTCGAACAGATTCCTGACGATCATGCTTTCTCCGTGTCAGGCTGTGGCCTTGAACCACGCAGGGGGATCGATGTGCTTGCTTTCGTAAAAGCTTTGCAGTCTTTGCCGGTTTCCCGTCCATCCATCCTCGGGTTTCGTCCCCAGTGGCAGCAATCCCAGGAAATGCAGGGCATTCCCGCCGAGGAAAGCATCGATTTCTTCGCTTTTAAAGAGATCGTCATTCTTCAAGACCTCGATATACTTGTCTTTGAAGCTGGGATAATTGTCTACCCGTGTGATTACGTGCCAATCGATGCCAAAGAGAAGACGTTTCTTCACAACGTCGGGGAAATCGTTGCACATTGCCTTGTAGGCCAGCTTGTATTTTGTAATGTCCTTATCTACTACAACGCTGTGATGCGCAACGTCTGCGAACAAATATTTATATTCCCGGAGCATCTCACAAATCACTCTGACCCAGGTTTTTTCGCCGTCGGCGCGACTCGGCTCCGCCAGCGCCGAATAGGAGCGCATCTTGACGGATTTTCGGAGCGTGTTTAGTGATCGCACGATCATCCGCTGCCAGTGTGCCTTTGGGTAGTATCCTTCAGGGTGATCCCAGCCGAAGTGGGCTAGATCCAGGTGCAGATCCGGAAATCTGTCGAGCACCTCCCGCCAGTACTCTGGCCTGCCAAAATCTAGGCTCGCCCCCGGGTAGGCTTCGACGCCGTTTGAAACACAATGGGCTATGATGGGAACTTGTTCCTGAACGCAGAACTCGTATAGCTCTGACAGGACTTGGTCGAACTGCTCGCCTGTGAAAACAGAGTATCGCTGCATTTTGTTGTCGTGGAAAATCCGCCGCCGCTCGTCGTCCACGGCTGCGTTGCCGAGCGGTCGATACCCCAACGTGTTGTACACTTTGACGCCGATAAAGCCCTTTTTTCTGATGGCTTTTTTTACCAACTCCAGAGAGCTGTATGCCTCAGGTGGGCCATCATCGGGGTGGTCGGGGCCAGGCTTGCCTTCCCTGTGTGCCAATTCTCGGGCGGGATCGAAGGGGGCAAAGGGATGGATCTTGCCTGCGAAAGGAAGTACGATCTCCTCATAGACGCTATCAATTTGGGACGCGATGGAGGGCTCAAGGGTGTTTTTGAACCAGTATTCGTAGTCGATCATCAGGGGAACGTACAGATCGATTCCGTCTTTGTCGAAAGTCTCGACCATTCTGAGGGCGACGTCTGTCACTTCTTGCAGGGAAAGGACCTCGGCCCATCTGCGATAGCCCTGGCCCATGTATGCGTAGACGGCCTCTAGCAGCAGACCGCACGTAAATCTACTTTCCTGCGTCCCCTCTCTTCGGATGCATTTGGCGATGATGCGGAACAGAATGGGTGCCAGCAGCTTGATATACCATTCGTACTTGCGTGAGAGGAGAAATCCTTTCAGCGGAATATCCCTGCCGCGAAAAACGTGAGCGTGGATGTCTATCACCGGTTTCATCTTGGCCTCCCTTTCAGAATGCAGGCGCGCTTTTCAAACGCGAATCGGAATTCGCGGCTACATTTTCTGAGAATCGATCGGCGAGCTAAACGGTAAATCTGTAAACGGTCGTCGTTTGATATACCTCGCCCGGCTTGAGCACGGTCGAGGGGAAGTCGGGCTTGTTGGGTGAGTCGGGAAAATGCTGCGTCTCCAGGCACAGCCCGTGGTGCTTGCGGTAGACCTTGCCCCCTTTGCCGGTGATGCTGCCGTCTAGAAAGTTGCCGCTGTAGAATTGGATGCCCGGCTCGGTGGTGTGCACTTCCATCACCCGGCCGGTGACGGGTTCCCGTACCATGGCCGCCAGGGCCAGGCTGCCGCCGGCGCTGTTCAGCACCCAGTTGTGATCGTAGCCGCCGCAGAAACGCAGTTGCTCATAGTCCTCGTCGATCCTGGCCCCGATGGCCGTCAACTGCCGAAAGTCCATCGGAGTGCCCGCCACGCTGCGCAGCTCTCCGGTCGGGATCGAGGTGCTGTCTGTGGGGGTGAAGCGGTCGGCGTCGATCATCAGCTCGTGCCCCAGGATGTCCCCGGCGCCGCCATCGGCGAGGTTAAAGTAGTTGTGGTTGGTCAAGTTGACGATAGTGTCTGTGTCGGTGTTGGCCAGGTAGTCGATCCTCAGCGCGTCGTCGTCGGTCAGGGTGTAGGTGACTTTGACGGACAGGTTGCCGGGGTAGCCTTCCTCGCCGTCTCGGCTCATGTAGGTCAGTCCGAGCCCCGCGCCGTCGCCGCTTTTCTCCTGTGCATCCCACACGACCTTGTCAAAGCCGCGGTTGCCGCCGTGGAGGTGGTTGGGGCCGTCGTTCTGCGCCAGCGTATACTCTACGCCGTTCAGCGTGAACTTGCCCTTGGCGATCCGGTTGGCGTAGCGCCCGGCGATGCAGCCAAAGTAGGGGCTTTTCTCGACGTATTCCTCCAGCGTCTCCAGGCCCAGGACGACGTCGGCTAGCTTCCCACCGCGGTCCGGCACGACCAAGGAGACCACCGCGCCGCCATAGGTGGTGATCTTGGCCTGCAGGCCATTGGCGTTGGTCAGCGTGTAGAGGTCTGCCGGTGTGCCGTTTGCCGTCTTTCCAAAAGTTTTTTTTGTGACACTCATTTTTTCCTCCAAATGTTTCAGATATGGTCGATGGTCAATTGCCGTGTTAGGTGCTCACCTTGATCGCGGCGAGTTGCCAGACAGGCTGAACCTTGCTCTTGCGGGAAGTTATTCGTTTGCAGGCCCTTAGCGCCTAACGCGCGCGTTGCCTTCCCAGATGCTCCAGATCTGCTCTTCATCGGCGGGCTGTGCGTAATCGGTCAGCATCGTCGTCACCGACGCCCCACTTGCCCATCCGAACTGGATCCATTTCTCCGGCTCCCAGCCCTTTAGGATCGCGTACAGCAAGCCGCCGACGAACCCATCACCACCACCGATGCGGTCCAGCACGGTGATCTCACGCGGTTCCACGACGTGCCAGCTATCGCCAGCCGCCATGATGGCACCCCACTTGTGACAGTTTGTGTTG
>CAZWPV010000093.1:0-8484 GCA_964635485.1 uncultured Anaerolineales bacterium | reverse complement strand
GGATGATCACCGCCGTCTCTATGATGCGGAAATCGCCGGGAAAGATGTTGAAAAAGTCGAGCATCCAGGCCGCCAGGAGGTGCGCGCCGACTGCCCCTAGTGGCACGGCGACCAACAGCGCCAGCAGCCCATAGATCAGCGCTGTCGTCAGGTAGAGGCGTGTCACGCGTCCGCCTGTCGCACCGACGGCCTTCATCACCCCGATCTGCCACACCTGCTGGGTGACGATGGCGTTCATCGTGTTGATGACCAAGAAGCCGCTCAACCCCAGTGCCAGCACGCCCAGCACGCCCAGGATGAGGAATATGGCGTCGATCATCTCCTGCGCCCAGTGCACCTCGGGGTCCACGATGCTATGGTAGTACACCTCTAAGCCGATTCCCTCCAGCCGGTCCTTGATCCGCTCGAAGGCCTCCTCCGCTCCCTCTTGGCTGAAGGATTCGAGTTGGACGTTGAGTACGTTAAAGAACTCTTCCTCACTATCAAGCAGCCAAGCCACCGTCTCCATGGAAGCGATGAACGTCGCGTTGCCCATGCTGAGCTGCGGCGGAGGGGTGTATGGATGCCGCACCATGCTCTCGATCGTCAGTGTGCGCTCGTGCCGCCCGTACTCGACGACGATGGTCGTGCCGATGGGGAGATCAAAGTGACTCGCAGACATGCGCTCCACGGCCAGCGCCCGGCCATCGGGCCAATCGCCCTCCAGCAACTCGATGGGGTACATGCGCTGCGCCTCATAGTCGGCTCGGGCGACGATCGTCCCATCGCGCCACTCGTTCTCGCCTTCGAGCTTCCAGCGAAAGCTGGTGTTCATCTCCCCTTCGGCGTCGGCGACGCCGGGCTCGCGCAGCACCGCCTCGATGACGTCCCGATCGAACCAATCTGGGTACATCTCGATGTGGGGTGCGTTGCTCGCCTGGTGGCTCTCCGTCATGCGCGCGCGCATCACGCCTGACATGCCGAAGACCAGTCCCAAGGCGAACACTCCCACGGCGGTGGAGAGCACCACCAGCAGCGTGCGGAACTTGTTATGCCACAGATCGCGCCAGATCTTGCGCCATGCTATGCTCATGACAGAGCTTCCCCTCCGTGTCCGTTAAGATGGTCGCGGTCGATGCGCCCATCCAGCAGGTGGATCACGCGCCGCATCTGCTCGCTCAGCTCCCGGTCGTGGGTGACCACCAACAGCGTCTTGCCCTGGTCCACCAGACGATCGAACAGCGCGAACATCTCGGTCGCAGTGTGCGTATCCAGGTTGCCCGTCGGCTCGTCGGCGACGATTACCGGCGGATCGTTGGCCAGGGCGCGCGCGATGGCCGCCCGCTGCTGCTGCCCGCCGCTGAGGGCATTGGGCAGCTTGTGCGCCTGCTCGGGGATGCCCACCTGTTCCAAGAGGTTCATCGCTACCTTCTTCCGCTGGCGCCGCCTGTAGACGTTGCAGAAATCCATCGGCAGCATCACGTTCTCCAGGGTGGTCAGCGTGGGCAGCAGTTGGAAGAACTGGAAGATGACGCCGACGTGCTTGCCGCGCCAGCGGGCCAGTTGGTTCTCGCTCAGCTTGTGTACCGCCTGGCCGCCGACGTAGACCTCGCCGCTGGTGGGCCGGTCGATGCCGGTGATCATGTTGAGCAGCGTCGATTTGCCGGAGCCGGAGGGGCCCACGACGCCGACGAACTCGCCCTCGTTCACGCGCAGGTCGATGTCTTTGAGAACAGTCACGCCTCCCGCGCCGGTCTTGTACGTCTTGACCACATCCCGAAGGTCGATCAGCAGCTCATTGGATTTACTCTCCATCGCACGCTCCTTTTGCTCTCTTGGTAATTTGACCGCCAAAGGCGAGAAATGTTTCAAAGACAAGCCCTTTCTCACTACGCAGAAAAAGCCGACAGGTTGCAGTGGGCTTCTGACCGCTATTCATCCAACGTCTATATCGCTGCTTTTATTCGCATCGAGTGATTGATTGGTGGCTATGCGTTTCAATGTGAACTCTCCCTCAAGCACTATTATCACGGTGCGTTTCACTCGAGTTGGAAGGGAGTAGCGCGGCTTTCCATCGTGCGATTCGGGAATCGTGACTACCAACTCGTTTGAAACACACCCTATTATATGGCGGATCTTCTTTCTGCACATTAGAAATTTGGAGTATTTTGCTATTGTACGGATGTCCAATTTTCTGCTTGGTCCGGGGTACTAGAGCTGCAAATGCAACTGCCCTATCCTTGTCTAATTGTCTGACCTGGAGTATATTTCTGGGCGAATGGAGGAACAGATGAAATCGCCCGACGAGAGCACGCTTGAGGTTATAGTTGCGGGGTTGCTAAAGCGGCGTGGTTTGGCTTTGGCGGTGGCCGAGTCGTGCACGGGTGGGCTCGTCAGCAACCGTATTACCGATGTCCCCGGCAGTTCGGCTTATTATCAAGGCGCAGTGGTTTCGTATTCCAACGAGATCAAGGGGCGTGTGCTTCACGTGCAGTTCGATACGCTGCAGCGACATGGCGCGGTGAGCGAGCAGACGGTGCGGGAGATGGCTCAGGGGGTGCGGCGTGTCCTCAATGCCGACGTCGGTCTGGCCGTGACCGGCATCGCCGGGCCGGATGGCGGCACGCCGGAAAAGCCCGTGGGCTTGGTCTATATCGCACTTGCTGCGCCGGACGGTGAGTGGGCGGAATGCCATATGTGGCACGGGAACCGTTGGGAGAACAAGGCGCATTCCGCTGATGCCGTGCTCGCTTTATTGCGCCGCTATTTGGAGGGACGGTTGTGATGGTTGTGAATGAAGAGACTGCCGTGGAGGCACATTTTGACGTCGCGGGAGAGATCACGCCGCGCCGCTTTACATGGCGTGGGCGCATGCTGGCCGTGGAAGGAGTAGGCCGCCGGTGGAAAGAGGGGTGTGAGCGACATTTCATGGTTATGGCAGCAGGTGGGCAGCCCTTCGAGTTGCGGTTGGATGAACAGACGCTCCTCTGGCGGATTGTTCGTGCTCCGGCGCCGAGGCTGGCGGCTTAAAGTTGGGTGGCTGAGATTTGGGAAGCTATCTATGGTGGCATCTATATTGCGTAAGAGGTGTGTCCAAACTGGGGTGCGTCCCTTCGACCCGTATCGAGACCTTGGGGCGGTTGCTGATTTAATCGGCGCTGCCTTTGGCGACGACTTGGATCCCACCGGCCGGGCGGCGCTGGCGGAAATGCGCCGTGTCGCTCGCTGGGGAACGTGGTTGGGGTGGCTCTATCAACCTGGGTGGGGCAGCATGGGTGCAACATCGGGGTTTGTCTGGGTTGAGGAGGGTCGCGTGGTGGGCAATGTTTCTCTGCGGCGTGCTCTGGCGTGGGAGGGGTTTCTGATTGGCAATGTGGCGGTTCACCCCGACTGGCAGGGGCGCGGCATCGCCAGTGCGCTGATGGAGGCGGCGTTGGATGAGATAGCCGCCCAGGGCGGGCGCTGGGTAGGGCTGGAAGTGGAGGCCGATAACCCGGTGGCGCTTGGGCTCTATGAGCGACTGGGGTTCACAGAGATCGGCCGGATGCTGCATATGCTGCGCCTGGCGGGTCTGCCATGGGATGGGTGGGTACAGTCGCGTCCTTCCTTGCGCCGCAGGCGTCGCCGCGACAGTGTGGCATTGGTTGATCTGGTGCGCGCGGTTGTCCCAGAAGCCCAGCGTCCGCTGCTGGAACTGCGTCTGGAGGATTATCGGCTGAGCTGGGGGCGTGCTCTTAATCAATTCCTTGAGGGGCGACGGGAAGTTTGGTGGGTGATCGAAGAGAGGGGGGTAGTCTGTGCGGCGGTACGGGTGCTGTGCGAGCGCGGTGGGCGTCCAGATCGACTGGAGGTACTGGTTTTGCCTGAACACAGCGGTCGTTTCGAGGATGTATTGGTGAAACAGGCCATGGTCAGTTTGCATGGTGCGCCGAAGAATATGGTCGAAGTGTTGCTGCCAAGTCCTACCGACCCGCTAGTTGCGGTGTTGGAGGGAGATGGCTTTCAGACGTTGCGAGTGCTGGTACAGATGCGACTGGACTTGATATAACCTGCTTTGACGTGGCCTCGCGTATCCAAACTGAAAAGACTAGGCCCCCTAAAGTTTCGAAGGGACCCAAGTCCAAAGGAAGAGGTACACTCTGGGTAATTCCAGCTTCGCCTTTATCATGGTCTAGAATCACCGTCTGGCTTAGTGGCTAAGGTATGTACCGTGCGTGATAAACCTCCTTTGATAGACCTCCGTCTTTTTTGTCTTCGTGGTTTTGACAAATTGGTTTTTCGTGTTATAATTTGTGTTTGCTAAATTACCCTAGTGACATAATGACATAAGTGAATGCCCGGAGGGGGAAAGGGATAGAGCAGTGGCCTATTTGGGTAACAAATCATATGCCCGCATCACCAATACGGAGAGGCTGCCACAGCTAATTGAAGTTCAGCTTGAGTCCTTTCGTTGGCTCCAGGAGGAAGGGCTGGCCCAGTTATTTGACGAGATCTCCCCTATTGAGAGCTTTAACGGCAATCTGAAGCTGTACTTCCCCGGCTCTAAGGCGCGTGAAGCGCAGTTTGATCTCAGTTATCGCTTCGGCGAGCCCAAGTACTCGGAAGAAGAGTGCCTCGAACGGGATATTACACACGCGGCCCCGTTGTACGTCCAGGTGGTGTTGGACAACCGAGAGACGGGTGAGATCGTCGAGTCCGAGATCTTTCTCGGCGACTTTCCGTTGATGACCGACAATGGTACTTTTATCGTCAACGGCACCGAGCGGGTTGTCGTTAGCCAGTTGATTCGCTCCCCCGGCGTCTACTTTGACGTTGAGGAGGATCGGGTTACCGGTCGGCGGCTCAGTTCATCTAAACTGATTCCCGATCGTGGGGCGTGGTTGGAGTTTGAGACTCGCAAGTCTGATTACATCAACGTCAAGTTTAACCGCAAGCGCACTCTGCCTGTCACTATTCTTCTGCGAGCTCTGGCCGCGATCGATGACTGGACAGGGGATGATATCCTGAGTGATGGAATGGATGAGGAGTTGCTGGCGTTGTTTGAGGATGCTGACAGCAATCCCAGTCATCAGTACATCCCCACGACCATTAGACAGGAACCGACCTGGGATCCCAGGAATGGGCGCTCGCTGGCTGAGGAAGCGTTGGTCGAGTTCTACCGCCGCATGCGTCCGGGGGATCCCCCCACGCTGGAGAATGCGCGCGAGTATTTAGAGCAACAACTCTTCGATCCTAGGCGCTACGACTTACAGCGCGTGGGGCGATACAAGCTAAACCAGCGGCTCAAGCAGGAAATAGACTTGGAGCATCGCACGATCACAAAGCGCGACTTGGTAGCTCTGGTGAAGCACATGATCCGCATTAACAACGGTATCGAGGACGCCGACGACATCGATCACTTGGGCAATCGGCGCGTCAAGACGGTGGGCGAGCTGGTGCAGAACAAATTGCGGATAGGTTTGCGTCGTATGGAACGGGTCGTGGTGGAGCGCATGTCAATCCGTGAATCCGACTCGCTGACGCCGGTCAACCTGATTAACATTCGCCCGGTTGTCGCTGCCATCCGCGAGTTCTTTGGTTCAAGTCAGCTCTCGCAGTTCATGGAGCAGACCAATCCTTTGACGGAACTGACTCACAAGCGTACGCTTTCCGCACTAGGGCCTGGCGGTCTGCGACGTGAGCGGGCCGGGTTCGACGTGCGTGATGTGCATTACAGCCACTATGGACGTATTTGCCCCATCGAGACCCCTGAGGGCCCGAACATCGGTCTGATTGGTCGTCTGGCAACTCATGCGCGGGTCAATTCTTTGGGCTTTATCGAGACGCCCTATCGCAAAGTCGTCCGTTTGGTAGAGCCGACCGTCGAAGCGCTGACGGGCCACATCCTGAGGGAGGATGTGGTGGATCCAGGGAGTAGCAAGGTGGTGGCCAAGGCAGGGACGGAGGTCACCTCTAAACTGGCCAAAAAGATCGCGTCTTTGGATATGGTAGGGGATATCCCCGTGGTGCCTGTGGTGAGCGACGAGACAGTTTATCTCTCCGCGGACAAGGAAGACCAATACACAATTGCGCAAGCTACGGCAGTTTTAGACGAGAAAGGGCACTTTGTGCAACCGCGCATCTCTGCCCGCCATGCCGAGCGGTTTGTGTTTGTGCCGCCGGAGAGAATCGACTACATCGATGTCGCTCCTTGCCAGATTGTGGGAATTTCGGCGTCCTTGATTCCCTTCCTAGAACATGATGATGCAAATCGTGCACTGATGGGATCCAACATGCAGCGCCAGACGGTACCGCTTGTTCAGCCCGAGTCTCCGCTCGTGTCAACTGGCATGGAGTGGCGGGCCGCTCTCGATTCGGGCCAGGTGGTGCTGGCGGATTGTGATGGGGAGGTTGTCTCTGTCACTGGTGACAAGGTCGTTATTCGCGCTGATGATGGGCTGCACACGTATCCACTTCGCAAGTATCAGCGCTCTAACCAGAGCACTTGCGTTGATCAGCGGCCGGTTGTCTACAAGGGGCAGCGAGTGCAAGAGGGGCAGGTGGTCGGCGACAGTTCCTCAACCGAGGGGGGCGAGTTGGCGCTGGGGCAGAACGTGGTGTGCGCTTTTATGTCCTGGGAGGGTGGAAACTTTGAGGATGCGATTCTCATCAGTGAGCGGCTGGTGCGTGATGACAGGTTCACGTCCGTTCACATCGAGAAGCACGAGGTCGAGGCTCGCGATACCAAACTCGGCCCAGAGGAGATCACCCGTGACATTCCCAATGTGGGCGATGAGGCATTGAAGGATCTGGACGAGGAGGGCATCATCCGCGTCGGCGCGGAGGTGGGGCCTCTGGATATTCTGGTGGGCAAGATCACGCCCAAGGGCGAGAAGGAATTGAGCCCCGAGGAAAAGTTGCTGCGGGCTATCTTTGGCGAGAAAGCCCGCGAGGTGAAGGACTCCAGTTTGCGTCTGCCTCACGGAGAGCGTGGCAAGGTGGTGGATGTCCGAGTCTTTGATCGCGAGGAGCATCGCGATCTCAAGGCGGGCGTGGAGAAGATGGTGCGCGTCGGCGTGGCCCAGTTGCGCAAGATCACCGAAGGCGACAAGATGGCGGGCCGCCATGGTAACAAGGGTGTTATCTCCAAGGTGATGCCGGTTGAGGACATGCCTTTCCTGCCCGACGGCACGCCGATTGACCTGATTCTGAACCCCTTAGGTGTGCCTGGCCGGATGAACATCGGTCAGATTCTGGAGACCCACCTGGGGTGGGCTGCTCGCCAACTTGGTTTCCGTGCGGTGACGCCGGTCTTTGACGGTGCGAACGAGTCTCAGGTCGAAGCGGAGTTGGCGCGGGCTTGGCTCATTGATCGTGCCTGGAGTGAGATCACCGAGCGGGCTTGGGCTTGGCTCAAGGCTCAGGAATACCCACTGGAGACGCTGTGGGACGATGAAGAGGCGCGTCGGCTCTACATCGTGGCTTGGTTGTCGGATCATGGGTATGATGCCGACCGGCTGGCTATGGAGCAAGTCTATGCTCGACGCGCGGTTCTGCACGAGTGGTTGCAAGAGAGGGGATACGAGCCGGACGAATTACTCTCCTTTGATGACGATACGCGCACGTTGGAGGAGCGGGCTGAGGTTGACCGAAGGGCGCGGCTGGCTTGCTTGCACGTTTGGTTGGAGGACATGGGAAAAGATACGGCAAAACTAGATGACGAGGCCGTGGAACAACTGGCTGCACAGGTAGGCCTGGAAACCGGTGTTCCCGTGCCCTTGCTGGGCAAGATGCTCCTCTATGATGGCAAGACAGGTGAGCCGTTTGATCAGCCGGTGACGGTTGGTGTGATTTATATGATGAAGCTGGCCCATTTGGTCGAGGATAAGGTGCACGCGCGCTCCACGGGTCCTTACAGTCTGGTGACGCAGCAGCCACTGGGTGGTAAGGCGCAGTTCGGTGGTCAGCGTTTCGGCGAGATGGAGGTGTGGGCGCTGGAGGCTTATGGAGCTGCCCATGCACTCCAGGAGATGCTCACCATCAAGTCGGATGATGTGCAAGGGCGTGTCAAGACTTATGAGGCCATCGTCAAGGGGGAGCCTGTTCAGGAGCCGGGGGTTCCGGCGTCTTTCAAGGTGTTGGTAAAGGAATTGCAGAGCCTGGGCTTGGCGGTTGAGGCGATTACCCAGGACGATGAGGTGCTGCACTTTGGCAGGGACGAGGAAAAGACAAAGCCGCCCAGGTTGGGAATGGGGTTGTTGAATCTGGGGAAGCGAGGCCGTTAGTCAAGCCGGTCGTGTTTGAGGAGGGTTTGACTTCTGACAGTTTCATGGTAGAATGCGCGTTCGTAGCGGTGGCAGCCATAGCCCCTGTCACCCATTGCAATTGAAAAAGAGAGTTTAGTTGTGTCATTGAGGAGGCCATCGGTATGGGTGGATGGCCTTCTTTACTGAGTCTGGGCTTTGAGTTTGCGTCGAACGTGCAGGTGTTGAGGCCGAGATTGTCGACAATCGGGAGGTAAATGTG
>CAZWPV010000092.1:0-8495 GCA_964635485.1 uncultured Anaerolineales bacterium | reverse complement strand
CCCCCCCCCCCCCCCCCCCCTCCCCCACAAATTTTAGCCACACTCTATTGGATTAAAGAATCGGGCCTGCGCAGCGGTAGGAGGATATGGAAGGTGCTGCCGGGCAGCCGCTCCTCGTCGTACCCTTCGCTTTCCGCCCAGACCCTACCCCCGTGAGCTTCGATGATGCCCCGCGTCACGGTGAGCCCCAATCCCAACCCACCCCCTCTGAGGGCCGTCTTGCTCGTGTGGTGGAGTTGCGTGTCCTCCAGCACGTAGAAGCGCTCAAAGATGCGTTCCAACTCCTCCGTCGGGATGCCCACGCCGGTGTCTTGTATACTGACATGCACCATCCCTTCGTCTTCGATGTAGTGCCCTGAGACGGTGATGACCCCTCCATCGGGAGTATACTTTATCGCGTTGCTGATGATGCTCCACAGCGTGTGGTAGATGCGCTGCGAGTCGCCCTCGATCATCGGCAGATCCTCCAGCTCCTGGTACACAAACTCCAGATCGCGAGAAGGGCCGATGTCCAGCAGATTATCCACCGCACGATGCACCAGCGGCTCTATCATCACCGTCTCCCAGGCCAGTTCCAGGCGGTTGGCGTCGATGAGCGAGACGTTGCGGATCTCGTCAAAGACCTGGTTCAGCCGCTGCACGGCGTCACAGATGCGCGTCAGCATATTGCGCGGGGTGCCCTCCTCCTCTGGATCGCCGGTGATGTCTGAGTTATAGAGCAGCATTTGGGTATAGCCATAAATAGAGGTCAGGGGTGTGCGCAACTCGTGACCGGCCAGGACGATAAAGTCGGACTTCATCTTGTCTATGCGTTGCAGTTCGGCATTGGCCGCCTCCAACTCGCGCACCTTCTCCTCAAGCCGCGTCACCAGCCTGCGGCTGTGCTCGAGCAGATGTTTGGCCTTTTCCTCCGCCGACCCGATCTCCTCGACCCTGCCCTGCAGAAACTCGCGCACCTGGTCGGGAAAAACGTCCACGTCGATGGGCTTGGAGATGTACCCATTGCATCCAGAGGCCAGCGCACGCCCCCGATCACCGTCCAACGTGGCAGCAGTGACAGCGACGATAGGAGTGGAATCCAATTCCGGCATACTGCGCAGCTTGGTCGTCACTTCGTACCCGTCCAAGCCGCCGATGTTGATGTCCATCAGGATCAAGTCAGGCCTCTCGTAAATGGCAAACTCGGTCGCAGAGAGGCCGTCTGCAGTGGTCAAAACCTGAAAGCCCTCGCTCTCGAGCAAGCGATGCACCAGCAACATGCAGGCCGGATCATCCTCCACGTATAGGATTTTGGAGCGCTTTGGAGCAGGCTCGCTCTGCATCTAGTGTATACTCCTGACTACACCGTCCGCTTCAGGATCTCGTCCAAAAGATCCTCGTCGGTAAAAGCCCCCTTCTGCATCAATGCCTCAATCTGACCGCTGAGGCGCTTTCGCTCGGCACTCGTCAGATCCTTGGCCGTGACGACGACCACCGGCACCTTGCTCAACTCCTCATCGGCCTTGAGCGCCTCCAGTATCTCGAAACCATCCATCCCCGGCATCATCAGGTCCAGCAAAATGAGATCGGGGCGTTCGCGCTGCACCAGGGCCAGCCCTTCGGCGCCATCGCGGGCCTCGAGAATCTGGTAGTCGCCCCGCGTCTGCAGAATGCGGCGCAACAACAAGGCAGACTGGGGGTTGTCCTCCAGGATGGCGATAGAGTGCACACGCTTGTCTATCTGCTCCAGCGAACCCAGCAACCCTTCCTCGGCAGGCAGGGCTATGTGAGGCACCGCCTCCGGCACCTCGATGGTCCGCGCCCACTCATCGCCCAGCAGGTGCTTTTCGACCGGGAAGGTGTGACCGGAGCAGTTGACGACGATCACGTCATCCCGCTTGATGACGCCCTTGTTGAGCAGCTTGAAGAGACCGGCAAAGGCCGTCGCAGCGGCGGTCTCCATCGACATGCCGTCTAGCTTGGCCATCACGTGCATGGCGTGGAAGGTCTCCTCGTCGGTGACGGCCTCGAAGGCACCGCCGTGTTCCTTGATGACGTGGGCCAGGAAGGGATAGGCCGGGCCGGGGTTGCCCGTGGCGATGGTGATCACCAGAGTCTGTGGGTTGAGCACCGGTTCGACCCTGTCCAGTACCCCCTTTTCATAGGAGTTGACCATAGGAGCGCAGCCCGCGGCCTGGATGCAGGCCAGCTTGGGCATACGATCCACCAGCCCCATCTGTACGAGCTCCTGATACCCCTTCCAGACCCCCACCGGCCCCATCCCGCCGCTGACCGACTGGATGTACCAATCAGGCGTGCGCCAGGGGGTACCATTGCCAGGGCCGATAAACTGAGGAAGCTGCTCCGCAATCTCAAAAGCGACGGTCTTCATGCTCTCGCGAGCCGAGATGCTGCGGATGCCCCGGTCGCGGAAGATGCCCCTGCGCGCTGCAAACTCGGCCGCGACCTGCTTGGTCTGATCGTACGTCGAAGTCACCTTGACGACCTCGCTGCCATACAAGGCCACCTCGCGCATCTTCTCGGGAGGCACCAGGCTGGTGAGAAAGGCCCACAGCTTGATACCCGCCAACGCGGAGTAGGCGGAGTAGGATATGGCGACGTTACCCGTGGAAGCGACCACCGCCTCGGTGATGCCCAACTCCTTCATGAACGAAATCGAGAGAGAGGCTTGCCGATCTTTGAACGAGCCGGTAGGCCCCTGTCTTTCGTCTTTGATGTAGATGTGGGGGCAGCCAAGCATCAACCCCAGGTTGATGGCGCGCAGAAGGGGAGTGCCCCCCTCGCCCATCGTGACCAGATTGGCGTCGTCCTTCACGTGCAAAAGCTCTCGATACCGCCACATGTCGAATGGGCGATTGCGAAGCGCCTCCGGCCAGAGCTTGCTCACGCTCTCATAGTCATAGACGACGTCCAACCACTCTTCACCACAGCGAGGACATTCCATCGGCGGACGCTCCAACGGCCCCTCGTAGCCACAGGCTGCACATTTCAAACGAGGGGATGCAGGATAGGGGCTCATAGACTCCTCACTTTCCTCAACGATTTCCGCTTTGACATAGTATGCCGCAATTTTGGATTTTCTACAAGCTTGC
This sequence comes from uncultured Anaerolineales bacterium, assembly GCA_964635485.1. GTDB lineage: Bacteria > Chloroflexota > Anaerolineae > B4-G1 > B4-G1 > JAFGED01. Next base: position 5,403 of record CAZWPV010000092.1, on the reverse strand, counting down.
CCGCCCCGGCAAAACCATCGACGGGAAAGAGGGTGTACCTATTTCTAGCCCGCAGGCGCGCGGGTCAGCTTCTCCAAGGCAGCCGCCACGTCCGCCAAAAGCTCATCCCGCTTCATCGGTCCTTTCTGGATCAGCGCCTCGACGTTGTGGTTGAGACGCTCGTAATCCTCATTCGTCAACTCCTTGGCGGTAATGACGACGATGGGAATGGATCGGGTCTCCTCTTTAGATTTGATCGCCTCCAAGACGTCGAACCCGTCCATCCCGGGCATCATCAGGTCGAGTGTAATGAGATGGGGATGTATCTGTTCCAGCACATCGATGGCCTCTTTGCCGCCCCCCGCCTCCATAACCTCGTACCCGTCCTGGTTCTCGATCATTCTGCGCAGGAGTTTCCGATGCTCCGGTTGATCGTCCACCACCAAAACCAGATGGCGTCCCGCCTCCCGATTCAGGCGATCCAATGCCTCCAGCAGATCCTGCTCGATGACGGGCTTGACGAGGTAGTCGGACGCCCCGAGGCTCATTCCCCGGTCTCTTTCGGCGACGATGGTGCACATGATGACCGGGATGTGACGTGTTTCAGGATCGGCCTTCAGTTCCCGGATCACCTGCCAGCCATTCTTGTCGGGCATCATCACATCCAGAGTAATCGCGTGCGGCTTGAGACGCTTCGTCTCCTCAATCACGCGGAGGGGATCGGTCAGACCGACGACCTGATAGCCCCGCTTGCTCAGGTAGCGGCGGAACAGGGTGATGACCCCTTCATCGTCCTCCACGCAGAGCACCAGTTTACTGACCTCTTCCTCGGGCTTTCTCACGGGAGCAGTTATCTCTTCGGTTATAGGTTTCCCTGCCACCTTCTCCTCCACCACTTCCCCTCCGAGGATCGGCCCCTCGATGGGCAAACTAAAGGAAAAGGTGGATCCCTTACCAGCTCGGCTCTCTGCCCAGATGCGGCCGCCGTGCATCTCCACGAAGGACTGGCAGATGGAGAGGCCCAGACCGGTGCCGCCGGCACGACGCGTGGAGGAGGCATCCACCTGCGTGAAGGCTTCAAAGATCATCTCCAGCTTATCCTCCGGAATACCGATGCCACTATCGACGACCGATATGACCATCTCACTATTACTGGCCTTGGCCTCGACGCGGATAAAGCCCTCCTCGGTGAACTTGGCCGAGTTACCCACCAGATTCAGGAGAACCTGGCGGACACGCCGCAAGTCGGCGCGTATGATCGGCAAGCCCTCGGGCACCTGCTGTTGCAGATCGATGCTCTTATCCCTGACCAACGCAACCGCCGTGGACATGACACTTGAAATGATCGGCTTGAGATCCACTTCCTCAATCGAGATATCCATCTTGCCGGCCTCGATCTTGACTATGTCGAGGATGTTGTTGATCAGGCTCAGCAGGTGTTGGCCGCTTTCGTACACAGTCTGCAGGTCGGTCTTTTGCATATCGGTGAGCGGGCCGTCGATCTCTTTGAGGATGACGCGAGAAAAGCCAATGATCGAGTTGAGCGGCGTGCGCAACTCGTGGGACATATTGGCCAGGAACTGAGTCTTGAGCCGGTCGACCTCCTCCAGCCGCTCGGCAGTCTCCACCGCACCCTGGTACAGCAAGGCGTTCTCCACGGCCACGCCCAAGTTTGTAGCGACGACCTCCAGGAACGACAGCTCGCCCTCATCCAGCACCGGATGCCCCTTGTGCCGACCCAGCGCCAACAAACCCAAGATCTGATCACGGGAGATCAGTGGGATGTAGGCCGCGTCCTGCAGGTCAAGCTGCCGGGCCAACTCGGCCGCCGCGCCACTGACGTTCGCGGTTGCATCGAAGAGAACCTGCAGTTGGCGAGTGCGGACGGCCTGGAACATGGCCGAGTCCATCTCGGCGGTGAACGGCTCCGGCTCAGGCGGCGTCACATCAGCACCGGTGGGGTCGTGAACGGTCACAGGAATCAGGGTGTCCGTTTCCTCTCCCAGCTCAAAGATGACACAAGGCATCTCCAACTGACGGGAGATAGCCTCGCCGGACCGCCTCAGCAACTCCCTGACGTCCAGAGAGGACGCGGCGGCTTGGCTCACCTCGTTGATCAGGGCGCGGCGGTTCGCATCGTCTCGAACACGCTGGAACAGGTCGGCGTTGGCAATGGCGGTAGCCAACTGGTCGGCCAGCGTTTGCAGGACGGCTACGTCGTCCTCGCTGAAGGCGGCCGGCTGCGTCGACTGAACGTCCAGTACGCCGATCACACGCTCGCGCGCCTTCAACGGCAACGCCATCTCCGAGCGGGTTTCGGGGAGTTCAGGTGCATTGTACCACACGGCGTCGAGATCGACGTCTGAAGCGACACGCGGCTCGCCTGTCGCTGCGACATAGCCCACGATACCGACCTCGCCAATCCTGAGCCTGTGGTTCCGCTCCAGCATCTGCCGCCCACCTTCGGAGGAAGCGGCTCTCATGACGGCATACTCGCTTTGCTCGTCCACCAGGAAAGCGCCAGCGTGATAGAAGCCGAAACGCTCCGAGATGAGCCCCACTGTCTCGTCCAACAACTTCTCCACCTCCAGGATAGCGGTAGCATCACGGGCGACCGCTGAGGCAGCGGCCAATTGGCGTGCCCTTCTTTGGGTCTCTTCCACCAGGCGGGCGTTCTCCAAAGCCAGCGCCAACTGGTCAGCCACACTCGTGGCCATTTCCACCTCTTCCCGGGTCCACTGGCGGTGCTCATCGACCTCCTGCAGATCCAGAACACCGATCACCTCGCCCTGCAGCATGATGGGGACAGCCAGCGCAGACAGTGCCGGCAGAGCGGAGCGATCTACTGCCTCGCTGCGCTCATCCCCTCTGCCATCCCCTCCGTCATCCCCCAAAGCCACGTCCAGGTCAGGCAGAGCAACGGGCTCTTCCTGCATCAGGGCCATCTCCATCTCAGGCAACCAAGCGTCTGAAAGGGCAGGAACGCCCAAAGTCCGGTACTCTGCGCTGACGCCGCCACGCTGCTGCGAGAGACGCTCCCACTCCTGAGCGACATAGTAGCGCTGTAGCGCTTGCACGTCCTCCAACGCTTTTTGAGTCTCCTCAAACAGTCTGGCGTTCTGAATCGCGATGGCGATCTGATCGGTCAGGGTCTGCAAGACGATTGCGTCCTCGTCGCTGAAGGCTGCCTCGCGCTTGCTCTGGACGTCCAAAGCGCCCAGCATCCGATCACCGACCTTGAGCGGCAGGGCGATCTCGGAGCGCGTTTCCGGCAGGTCGGGGTTGTCAAAGTACACGGCGTCCTCCCCCACATCCAGGGCGATGCGGGCCTCTCCACTGTCGGTTACCCAGCCGACGATACCCTGCCGACCTACTCGCAGCCTGTGACCTCGCTCCAGCATTCGTCGCCCGCCCACGCTACTGGCCGCCACAAGGACGGCCCACTCGCCCAAATCGTCCAACAGGAAGATGCCAGCATGGTACAGGCCAAGCCCCTGGCTGATAAGCTCCACGGCTCTATCCAGCAATTCCTGCTGATCGAGCAACGAGCTGGTCACCCGTGCCAGCTCAGCAGTGGCCTCCAGGTAGCGCGCTCGACGCTCGGTCTGGGCGTAAATCGTCCCCAGTTCCTGATGGCGCTGTTGGACGTCGTCGAGGAGCCGGGCGCTCTCCAGGGCATTAGCGACGTTACCAACCAGACCCTCTAATGTGTGAATGTCCGCCTCTGCAAAAGGATCCATCCCTGTGCTCTGGATGTCCAGCGCCCCGAGGACACGATCTCCTAACTGGAGGGGAAGCACCAGCTCCGCCCGGGAGGGAAGACGGTCGTAAGTAAACTTGATAGTACGCCCATTTGGGTCTATGCGCTCTTCCCAAGACACCACCACCCACTGGCGCTTGTAGTTGATTGCAGAAGCCACGGCCGACGTACCCGACAGGGAGACGTGAAACCCCCTGTCCTTCAGTTCAGACGCAAGGGCGCCAGCCGCATCTGCCAGCACAGCTATGCCCTCTTCAGACTCCACCGTGAAAAGCCCGACGTGGTAATAGCCAAACGCATCATAGATCAATTGAACGGCCTGGCGTATGACCGAGGGTGGATCAAGCGCGGACGAAACCGTGTGGCCGATCTCGATACCTGCCTGCCCCTGCTGCACTTGCCGGTAAAGCACTTCCTGCACCTGATAGAAAGAGCGATTGAAAAGCCACACGATGAAAGTGATAACGAACAGGCCGGGCAAGATCATAAGAAATGCGACCCAATCAGGAGTCAAACCGGGAATTACTGCCATGACCAGCACTCGGAGAAGGGAGAGTGACGCGACAATCACTCCCCAGATTGGGATGGCTGCTGCAGGCAATAGCAATGCCGCAATCGCAATGGGTGCTACGTAGAGCAATGCATAGAACCTGGGATCGGGAAAGCCAAATAGCTCGGCCAGCGCGGCGTAAAGGGTGATCACTATCAGAAACAAATTGATCGACAGGCTAGTGTACCCTCGCTCGACCAACCTCCTCAGGCCAAAGAAGACGAGAAGCAACACCGGGCAACCGACTAACCACAGCCAGGGCTGCTGTCCTACCAACAAGAAGCCCATTGAGATCACCACGAGTATGATCGCAATCGCGGTGCTTCCCTGGAGCAAGCTGATAAACAACGGCTGAACCCGAGGCAATTCGGACTCCTGAACCTGCAATATCGAAAGAAACTTTCTCAACATACCCATTTCTCCTGTAGCCCGTCTGCTGACCGGCTGGCTCTTGGAATCTAATCGAAAAACGTAGAATAGCCCCTTGTGGGCGGCCCTATGCTACAGAATTTTTCGGACAGACTCTTTTTAGCCCTCCAGGGACTCTTCTACACTCGCCACTTCCTGGCCTCCCGTCTGCTCCTCGCGAGATTTAACCATAAGACGGACTAACGCACGATCAACCCGCAAGGCCTGTCCCAGTTCATTCACCGCCGTCTGGAGGATAGCCGAGATATCGGGAGAACGACGGAGCCTGTTAGCGATTTCGTAGATTTGGTGCTCTCGCCGCGCCCGCCGTTGGACCTGCTCGAATAGGCGGACGTTCTCCAATGCCACCGCCGCCTGATCCATAAAGGCCGCCAGCATCTGCACCTCGTCCTCACCCACGCGGCCCTTCTGGCGTCTATCGTAAGCAACCTCGACAACGCCGATAACTTGCTCACGCAGCTTGATAGGCATAAAGACGCGCAGAAACCGCTCGTGACCAAACTTTTCCCACACCTCGCGGTTGAAACGATCATCCCATTCCCCAATGATCTCGGTGCTACCGGAGCGGTACACATCCGGTACGATATTGGGGGCGTCGAGGGAATATCTACCCATCGCAAGCCACTCGGGATGGATATCGAACTCACCCTGCCAAACGCCGTGAGCGAGGTTGATCGTCTTCGCT
>CAZWPV010000091.1:0-8510 GCA_964635485.1 uncultured Anaerolineales bacterium | reverse complement strand
CCTGCTCCGTCGCCTCCACCGGGAAAGGGTGCAGCCCGTTGAAGTGGAGCAGGTTTGCCCGCCCGGCCTTTTCCGCGTTCAACCGGTCGACCGCCTCCCGCAGCGGGCCGTAGGTGGATCCCCAGCAGAGGAGGGTCACGTCCGCCTCGTCGGGGCCGTAGGGGGTAGGGCCGGGCACCTCCTGCGCCATGCCGACCAGCTTGCGCTGGCGTTTCTCCACCTGGGCGATGCGGGTCGCCGCGTCCTCGGTGATAGCGCCCGATTCGTAGTGATCGTTGGAGCTAGAGACCCAGACGGCGTTGGGGTGACCGGGCAAGGCGCGCGGGGAGACGCCGGACTCGGTGACCTTGTAGCGCAGATAGGGTTCCTGCAGGGCGTCTAGCGCTTCCGTCGTCAGCAGCTCGCCGCGGTCGATGGTGACCGTGTCAAAATCCAGCGCGTCCGCCTCCACGGTGCGGTAGCCCACCGCCAGGTAATGGTCGCTCATCACCAGCGCCGGGGTCTGGTATCGCTCGGCTAGGCTAAAGACCTGCCAGCCGATGCGGAACGATTCTTCGATGGTGCCCGGCGCGAAAAGGAAGCGCGGGAACTCGCCCTGAGAGGCGTGCAGCATGAACAGCATGTCGGCCTGCTCGGTGCGGGTGGGCAGACCCGTGGCCGGGCCGGGCCGCTGCGCGTTGTAGACCACGACCGGCGTCTCGGTGATCCCGGCCAGGCCGACCCCCTCCACCATCAGGCTGAAGCCGCCGCCGGAGGTGGGCACCAGGGCGCGCGCGCCCACGTGGGCTGCGCCGATGGCCATGTTGATGGCGGCGATCTCGTCCTCGGCGTGCTTGGTCACCACCCTGTATTCTTCGGCGTGGGCGGCGAACCAGTGCAGGACGGGCGAGCCGGGTGTCATCGGGTAGGCGGCGACGAAGCGGCAGCCGCCCGCCAGCGCGCCCAGCGCGAAGGCGTCGTTGCCGTTGAGGATCATTCTCGGCGGGGCGTCGGGCACGGCCTGCATACGGAAGGCAAAATCGGCCTTGAAGGGCTCCGCCGCCTCGAATCCGGCCTGGGCCACGCGCAGGTTGGCGTCTACCACCGCGTCGCCCTTGCGGCCAAAGTTATCGCGGATGACGCTCTCGATGTTGGTGGGATCGAATCCGATCAGCCCGGCAGCCGCACCCAGGGCCAGCGTGTTGCGCATCACGTCCCGGCCGCCTCTTTCCTCGGCCAAGGCGGAGAGCGGGATGGGGAAAAAACCGACGTCTGCCCGGCGCGCCTCATCGGGTATCTCTTCCTTCGAGTCGTAGACGATGCCGCCGCCGGGGACGATGCTGTTCACGTGCCGCCGGATCGTCTCCACATCCAGCGCCAGTAAGAGGTGGACCGGCTCGGCGTGGGAGTAAAGGGGCTGGCTAGCGGCGCGGATGGAGTAAAAGTTGTGGCCGCCGCGGATGCGGGAGTAATAGTCGGGGAGGCCGAAAACGTAAAGGCCTCCCCTGGTCAGCGCCTTGGAGAACCCCGCCCCGCTGGATTCCAACCCCATCCCCGCCTCACCGCCGATGCGGATGGTGAGGGAGTTTTGGGTCATGGTCTTGCTCCTTTATCCGATGAAGAACGGATATTCCTCGCTATCCCACCACGTCTCGTTCTTGACGAGATAATCGTGGGTGTTTTGCAAGAGTTCGTAATGTTGCTCTTCCTGCTTGACCAGGAACTCGTAGGCCGCGCGGGCGTTGGCGTCGTCCGTGCCCTCGGCCGCCTCCACGTAGAGCTGGCGGGAGATGCGCTCCGTCTCCAGGCCGTACTTGAGCGCGGCGACATCGCTCTCTACCGAAATTTCCCGGTCGGGGGTGAAGACGGCCATGGGGTCCGGCGGCTCCTCCCCCGGTAGATCAGGATTGGCAGGATCAAAGTCGAGTGCGGCCTGCATCGCTTCCTCGTGGGGCAGCCAGCCCTTTCCCGTTTCCAAGGCATGATACTCGGCCAGCAGGAGGTGCAGGTGATCATGCTCCTGGTTGGCCAGGTCGAGGAACATGGCCTTGCCGCGCTTATCTGAGGCGCGCTCGGCCGCCTGCGTGTAGAACTTTATTCCGTCGCGTTCCAGACTCATGCCTTTTCGCAAGATTCCTTGTGGTGTATTCCAGTCCATTTTAATTGCCTCCTCGAAGGTTTTTCCCTATGGTATACAGCCCAGCACCGAGATGTAGGCGTCGGAGGTGACGAGCGTGGAGCCGCCGCCAAACTCGACGAGGTGGAGTTGGTGATCGTAGTCCGCCGTCGTCACGACGACCAGGGCAAAGTCCGGTAGGCACCAGTCGACGCTTTGCAGGCTGCCTCCCGGCGGCAGCGGCACGCTGCCTGCATCGTGGATAGTGCCGGTGTCGTCGCGCACTTTGAGCATCAGCGATGCGAATGTATCTCCGGCATAGCTGCCCTGGGCGAAGAGGGTGTGGGGCAACTCCTGTGACCAGGCGGCGGTGCGGGCCAGCGCCCCGCCGTCGGTCACGTTCACTAGCTGCGTCGAGGCGCCGCTGGCGACGTTTACCTGCCACAATTGATTGACTGCCAGGTCGTAGGCCATCGGCGCGTAACCGGCCGGGGTGTAGCTTGGGTCACGGTTCAGGTAGAGGAGATGGGTGGCGTCGGGTGAAAGACGGGTCTCGGCTGAATAGTCCCCGGCGGCGATCACCACGCGGCGGCTCAGGGTGTTCAGGGCGGCGGAGGGTGTGCCGGGCGGGAGGGCCACCGCCCACACGCCGGCCCAGTTCCCCTCGGTATCGGGCATAAAGGTGTCCAGCAGCAGCTCGTCGCCGGCGGCCGTCCAGCCGATGGGCCAGCCTGACAACATCACGCCGGCGCCCACGGGAAGGCTGAACGTGTCCTCGAAGCGGGCGGTGGAGCCGTCGGCCAGGTTGACCACGACGACGGCCCACGTGTAGGTGCCGGTGCCACTTCCTCCCAGTTCCATGAAGGCCAGGCGCGTCTCGGCGTGATCGAACGCCAAGCCGTAGAGGGTGTAGTCGGTGGTGAGCGGGATGTTGTACGTGGTGCCGTCTTCCAGGTTTGCGACCACCACGCCGGTGGCGGGCGATGGCCCGCTGGCGTGAGCGATCCAGTGTCCGGTGCGGGAGAGGGCGGTGTTGAAAGGCACCGTCCGGCCCAGATCGGTGGAGATCGGTCCAGGAGCCAGGGCGTAGACTTGGCGGCCATCCCACGGGCCGGCGGCGTAGAGGGCGAAGGTGCCCGCCGGGAGCCAGCTTGACGGCGGCGGTTCAGTCGGCGGTGCTGTCGGCGGCTCCGTCGGCGCTTCTGAGGTCGGCTCGTCGCCGGGCGGCGTGGTCGGTTCTGCGGTGGCGGGTGAAAACGGCGTGATGGTATCGGGCGGCTGGGCCGTAGGCGGATTGCAGGCTAACACGCTCAACGCCAGTGTCGTGGCTGCGAGGAGCACGACAGTTCGTCTGGTCATGGGTTCACCTCCTGAGCAGTCTGATCTTCCCGAAAACTCAAAAACGTCCTGGCTGGATAAAGCTTGTGCCTGAAAAGCATCTGGCGCATCTTTTCAGCGCACGTTGGTAGCTTTCGGGAAGGTTCGTCGCAGATGCCATAACTATGGCCGCCCTACTGCCGTCATATATATCGTGCTTTCTTCGACGCCGTCCACACCCAGCAGGTCGTTCGCTTCCTCGTCGTACAGCGCGGCAATCTGGCAGCTTCCCAGGCCCAGGGCCACTGCCGCCAGGGCCAGGTTCTCGGCGATGTGCCCGGCATCCAGGTAGACGTAGCGATAAGCCCGCTGGTGGTATTTCCACTTGGAGCGGTCAAAGATCCCCGTCCAGACAAAGACGACGTTGGCCCGGGTGGCCGTTTCCTGGTCGAGCGCGGCCTGGGTGATCTTGGCGCGAAAGTCGCCCGTCTTTAGTTGTTCAAGCTCGTGGTTTTCGACTCCATAGTGGTAGATGCCGGGCTCGATTCCCTCGACGGCATTGACCACCAGGTACGTCTCCACCGGGTACAGCGCGCCGGCGGAAGGGGCGGTGCGGAAGCCGTAGCTTTGGCGCACCTGGGTGATCCCCTGCGAGGCCCACAGAAGCTGCGAAAGCTCTGCCTCCTGCAGTGGCGTGCTCTGGTAACGGCGCTGGCTGCGCCGCTGACTCAGCACGTCCCAGATGGGGTCGCCGTTCTCGGTCTGGGGGGGACTGAGGGGGATCTTGGGGGCCGCGGGATAGCGCTTGTACGTCTCGGGCTTTGTGGCCCAATCGAGCCCGCCGCCGGGCAGGTGGCTGCGGTGATACTTGGTCTCTTGTTGGAAGGTGTCTCCGATGCCGTCTTTTTTCATGCTTGTACCCTCCTGTTTCATCGTGGGGTTGATTTGCAATCCGACTTACCAGAACCGCTCGAATCGCTCTCGCTTGGCTTTACAGATCGGGCAGACGCCTGGGGGATGCTCGCGAGCGCACAGGTAGCCGCACACCCGGCAGCGCCAGACGGGCATGGCGGGTTCGCCGCCTGGAGCGGGCGCACGCGCGGTTTGCTCCTGTGCGCGTTGGCCCTCCGGCGGACGGCGCTCAGGCACGGGCTGCACTTCTTGCTTGCCCTCCAGCACCTCGTCGGAGACGTAGAGGGCGCAGTAGCAAGCACCCCAGTCGACCAGGTCGGGGTCGCGGTAGTCGCACGGGCAGATGATGTCCAGGTCTTGTTGTTTGTCGCCCGTCGCTAACCGGCAGGGGCAGGCCCGGTAGCCATACCGTTCCTCGTTGATCAGCAGTCCCTCCACCAGCCCCCGTGTGAACTCACGATCGGGGTTAAGGTGGTAGCCGGATGCTTCTGCTTCCTCATCCAGGCGTTCGTAGAGTGCGTCGATCTTTTCGGCAGTGGTGACGCTCTCCTCGCTCATAGTCCCAAGGCCTCCTTGATCTTTTCCGGTTTGAATCCCACTACGCTTTGCTCGTTATCGATCACGATGGTGGGGAAGGACACGACGGGATTCCACTTGCGAATTTGCTCTTTCACATCCTCCCGCTCCTGGCCGTGAGTCAGATCGACGTATACGAAGTCAAACGTGACACCCTGCTCCTCCAGAAAATTGCGCGTCTTGCGGCACCAGATGCAGGTTGATAGGCCGTAGAAGAGGACCTGGTGTTCATTGTGGGGACCAGGTACGCTGCCCCTTGGTTCTGCCATAGTTGTCTCCTTGGTTAGTTGGTTGGGCTACCGTCGCGCGATCTGCGGGTCGATGTTGTCCGATCCGCCACATTCAGGCGTGTAGCAGGTGGCGTCGATGAAATTGCACTTTTCCTTGCAACTAGGGCACGTTTCGGGCGGTGTAGCGGCCTGCAATGTATAGCCACAGTTTGAGCATTTCCACCAGTTCTTGGATTCCTCCATTTTTGATCCTCCTAGACCGGCCTGTGTGGCTCTTTTTGGCCGTTAGTTTAGACTGCTTGGGTTTGCGACAAAGCTTGGTTCAAATCCGTGATCAGGGCATCCACGTCGATCCCGTGAGCCATTGCGCCCTGCTGGATGTTCTCGAAGCGCGCGACGGCGCAGCCGACGCATCCCAAGCCGTGCTTGAAAAAGACATTGATCGTGGTGGGATACTTACTGACGACTTCACCGATTGCCATGTCTGCCGTGATTGCTTTTTCTTCTGCCACTTTCGCCTCCATTTAGCGTGTGATGGGCTGCTCGGCCCATCGGTGATATTGTACACCAAACCCGGTGTATGTTCAAATACTTTTGTCTTCCAATAGCGCCCTCAGCGCCTCTGGCTCAGTCACCGGAGGCCTGCAGGCGAGATCGATACATACATAGGCGGTAGCCTGGCCTTCGATCTGCTCGCGGTCTTGCAGCAGCGGGACGTCGGCGACTGCACCCACCGCCGTGATTTGATGCGGGTGATAGCCGGCGCAGGCGTTGAGCAGGGCGTGCACTTCGGGTGATGTCGCATCGCCGACGATGGCGATCTCTCGCGGGCGGGCGAGGGTGTAGTGCAACGCCTGGAGCCACTGGGCGAACCCCAGCGGATATTGCCCCAGCAGCGGCTGCATCGCGCTCAGACTGCGCTGGGCCAACTCGGCGTAACGCGGCTCGACGGCCAAGCCCGCCAGGCGCTGGAGCACGAGAGCGGCCATCCCGTTGCCCGAGGGCGTGGCGTTGTCTTGCAGCTCCCTGGGCCGGGTGATGAGCGTCTCGTGGTCGTCGCTGGTGTCGTAAAAGCCGCCATCCGGTGCGCTAAAGTGGTTGAGCATCGCGTCCACCAAGTCTTTGGCTGCCAGATACCAGCGTGGATCGAAGGTAGTTTGGTACAGCTCGATCAGTCCCTCGGCGAGGTGGGTATAGTCCTCCAGGTAGCCGTTAACCTTGGCGACGCCGTTCCTTCGACTGCGAGCCTTCGGCTCACGCCCTTCGACAGGCTCAGGGCGGCGCTCAGGACAGGCCTTCCACGTGCGATACAGTCGCCCCTTGGTCGTTTTCAGTTCGGTCAACAAGAACCTGGCATTATTCTCGGCAATCTGTCGGTAGTCGTCACGCCCCAGCACGCGCGCGGCCTCTGCAAAGGCGGCCAGCATCAGCCCATTCCACGAGGTGAGCACTTTTTCGTCGCGTCCGGAATGGATGCGCTCCTCGCGGGCCTCGAAGAGCTTGTGCCGCGCTTCGGCCAAGGCCTCTCGCTCTTCCAGGCTGCCTTTCAGTTCGAGTATATTCTTCCCTTCAAAGTTTCCGTTTCCCGTCACGCCGTAGGCCTCGATAAATCGATCGGCCTTCTCGCCCAGCGCTGCCCGGATTTCCTCCGGCGTCCAGAGAAAGAACTTGCCTTCTTCCCCCTCACTGTCGGCGTCCTGGGTGGAGTAAAAGCCGCCTTCAGGCGATAGCATCTCGCGGGCGACGTAATCCAGCGTCTCCTCGACGATGGCGCGGTAGAACGGCTCGCCCGTAACCTGCCAGGCATGCAGGTAGACACGGGCCAGTTGGGCGTTATCGTAAAGCATCTTTTCAAAGTGTGGCACCAGCCAGCGGTTGTCTACCGAGTAGCGATGGAACCCGCCGCCGAGCTGGTCGTACATCCCCCCGCGCGCCATCGCGTCGAGCGTGTGCGTGACCATCTGCCGCGCCTGCGGATCGCCGGTGGTGTGATGAGTGCGCAGCAGGAGCTCGAGCGTCATCGGTTGGGGGAACTTTGGCGCGTCGCCCCAGCCGCCGTGAGTGCGGTCGAAGCCGCGTGCGATGTTCTGGAAGGCAACCTCCAGCGTCTCTTGGTCTAGGTCTGTGCGTTTTGCGTTTTCTGCCACCATCATCTGGCGCTCGACGGCTGCAATCAGTTGCTTCCCACCTTCCAACAGCTCCTGCCGCCGGTTCTGCCAAGCGTCGTTGACCGCTTTCAGCACGTCGATGAAGGCTGGGCTGCCGTAGCGTGGGGTGGGGGGAAAGTAGGTGCCGCCGTAGAAGGGTTGCCCTTCGGGTGTGAGGAACACCGACATCGGCCAGCCGCCACGCCCGGTCAGTGCCTGCACCGCGCTCATATAGATGCGGTCGAGATCGGGGCGCTCCTCCCGATCCACCTTGACATTGACAAAGTGGGCGTTCATCACCGCGGCGGTGTCCGCGTCCTCGAACGACTCGTGCGCCATCACGTGGCACCAGTGACAGGCCGAGTAGCCGATGCTGAGAAAGATTGGCTTATCCTCTGCCTTTGCCTTTTCCAGCGCCTCCTCGCTCCACGGATACCAGTCCACCGGGTTATCGGCGTGCTGAAGGAGGTAGGGGCTGGTTTCGTTCGCTAGACGGTTGGCCATCAATCGCTCCTCTGGTACGTTGGATCAATTATATCATATTTAAAAGATAAAATCAACTCTTTTCTATTAAATTGCTGTTAGAAATGCAAGAGAGCGCAGCCTTTCAGAAGCTGCGCCCGGTTCTGACTGGAATATGGGCCTGCTAGCGGTTGGAGCACACGGTTTGCCTGAGCTTGTCCTGTCCCGCAGCGGTCAGGCCCAGACCGTCCAGCTCTTCCCGTAACTGCTCACACGTACCTGCGCCGCCGAGATAGCCGTTGACGCGCGCCGTGGCCGTGGAGGCCACAAAGTCGTCGTGATTCGGGTAGATCTCGGTAAACTCTTGCATCAGGCTCGATTGTTGCAGGCGATACTTTTGATGGTACGCCTCGGCGGGGTAGAACGTGCCGGCGGGTACGATCTCGGTAAAGATCGTGCCCCTCCGGGTCTCTTGCTGAGCTTTTGTCTTGAGCGCCAATTCTCGCTGTGTCTCGTCGTGGTAGAACACGAAAGAGGCGTACTGCCGCGACCAAGGCCGCACCGTCGGGTTGTGCGTGCTCCAGAAAATGTCCAGCAGCTCCTCGTAAGAGATCCGAGTTGGATCGTAAACGATCTGGATCGTCTCGCTGTGGTCGCCCAGGCTGTGGTAGGTGGGGTTGTCTTTCGTCCCCCCCGCATATCCGACTTGCGTGCGAATCACACCGGGCAGGCTCCCGAACCGGGAGTCCGGTCCCCAGAATCAGCCCATGG
>CAZWPV010000090.1:0-8596 GCA_964635485.1 uncultured Anaerolineales bacterium | reverse complement strand
TGCGGCGTATCCGGCGCAGACGCTGGTGGCCGGGGCGGCGCTTTTTCCTGTTCTACCCGGTGTTGCTGGGGCTCGCGTTGGGCTATGGCGTGATGCTGGTGGCCACCGACTGGGTAGGGGTGCAGGTTGCTGCTGCTATCACTGGCGTGCCCATAGGCGTCGTGCTGGGCATGGTCGTCTGGCTGCTCGGCGTGACCCTACCGTGGATTGCGCCGGCGCTCGCGGCGCCGACGATTGCCCGCGAGCGGGAGTTGGGCACGCTCGACATGCTGCGCACGACGCTGTTGGGCGAGCGCGCCATAGTCCTGGGAAAGCTGGGCGGCTGCCTGGCCCAGTTGTGGCCTGGCTTGCTCCTATTGGTGTTGTTGGCCCCGTTTCAGGTCGTCGGGGCTCTAGGAGGCAGCGTGTTGTGCTTGTGCCCGTCGTATTCTGAGATTTCGGCGCTGATGATCGCTTCCGAGTTGGGCGTCGAGTATCTGATCGTGGGGCTGGCGGTACAGGTCGTGATGGGGACGCTTAGGCCGTTGGCCGACGTGGTTTTTCACGCGGCGCTGGGGATGTTCGTCTCTGCCCTGGTGCGCTCGTCGGGAGTGGCCGTCGCTGCTTCGTACGGCGCGGTTCTGGCGGCGCGAGCCGTCGCGTGGTTGGCGACGTCGTTGCTGGGAGCTGTGTTGCTCTATGGGTTGCTCGACCTGGGTGCTGTCGAGCTATCTTCTGCCGCCCCAAGTACGGGATTGGGGCCGGCGCTGTTGAGTGGGTTGCTGTCGAATCTGATCCCGCTGTTGGTGGTCGTCATCGAGATCGTGGGAGCGGCCGGGTTGGTGTGGGGTGCCATCTGGCGGCTCGAACGGGAGTAGGGGGGCTGTGATGGGAGAAGCGTCTATGCCGGCAGAACGTCGTCGCAAATACCCGCGTCTGTTGCGCAGTCTCTGGAACCCGCTGCTAGTCAAGGAGTTGCGGGGACGCATGCGCGGTGCGCGGGCCTTTGTCGTGTTGACCATCTACTTGCTGTTGTTGAGTTGTTTCACGTCGGTCATTTACTACGCCTACACCGCGTCCATGTCTGGGCCTGGCAGTGCCTCTTCTATGGCCTATTTGGGCAAGGTGGTCTTTGCCAGCGTGGTCATCATCGAGATCTTTATGGTCACCTTCCTCACGCCGGCCTTTACTGCCGGGGCGATCAGCGGGGAGAAGGAGCGCCAGACCTACGAGCTGTTGCGCACGACGCTCTTGCCCGCTCGTAAGGTGGTCTTTGGCAAGTTCTCCTCCGCGCTGGTCTACATGATCCTGTTGATTCTGGCGGCGGTGCCGCTGGAGAGCCTGGCCTTTGTCCTGGGCGGCGTGGAGGTGGAGGAGCTGGTGCTGGCGCTGGTCATTCTGTTGGTAGCGGCTTTCTTCTTTGCGGCTATGGGCCTGTTTTTCTCCTCCATCCTGCGTTCGACGCTGGCGGCGACGATACTATCTTACGTCGTGACGTTGGTGGGGACGATTGGCTTGCCGATATTGTTGCTTGTATTTTACACGATGCTTTCTTCGACTATTTACGCCGCAAGCTCGTCATCTTGGATGGTTGAGGCGGCCTTTATGTACGGGGTAATCCTGCTTGCCAGCCTGAGCCCCATATCGACGGCTGTGTTGACCGAGGTCTTTTTGCTCGATGAAGATGCGCTCTTCTATTTTACGTACGATGTAGGTACCTATAGTGGAGGCGCGGGCTTGCGTATGATTCCGGTTCCCTCTCCTTGGATTGTTTACGTTCTGGTCTACATGGCCGTGGCATTGATGTTTCTTCTGATAGCGATACTGCGGGTGCGGCGGCAGGCGACACAGTGAGACGATGATGGAGATTGCGACTATCACACTTCGACCATACCTGCGCCGCTGGGGGCTGCGGCTCCGGCTGGTCGAGAGCCTGTCCTGGGGGCCGTGGGGTGGCGCGGTGGGCCTGGGCCTGGGCTTGCTGCTGGCGCTGGCGGCCCGGCTGTGGCCGCTGCTGATGTCTCGCCAGGTAGTCGATCTGGCCGGACTGTTGGTGCTAGCCGGCGCGGCGGCCGGCCTGGCGACAGTCTGGCTGCGCCCGCGCGGGCTGTTACAACTGGCGCGCGTCTTTGACCGCCGCCTGGGGCTGGCCGAGCGGCTGGCGACGGCGGTAGAGATCGGCACCGGGCGCTTGCGGGCAGCTCCGGCGATGGCCGGGGCGCAGCTCGCCGATACGCTCGACGTCGCCCGGTGCACCGATCACCGTGCGTTGTTGCCGCTGCGTGCCTCTCGGCCGGCGTTGGTCGCGCTCCTCGTGCTGGCGGTCGGGCTGGTGGCTCTGCTTTGGCTCCCCAATCCCCAGGAGGATGTGCTCCTGCAGCAGGCCGCCGTGCAGGCTGCCATTGAGGAGCAGATTGAGGACCTGGAGGCGGTCAAGGAGGAGGTGGCCAAGGCCGAAGGTCTCTCCGAGGAGGAGCGAGAGGCGCTGCTTGAGGCACTCGAGGAGGCGATTGCCGGTCTGGAGGAAGGCGAGGCGACGCCCGAAGAGGCGGTAGCGGCTCTCTCCGAGGCGGAGCAGGCGCTGGCGGAATTGCAGGACCCCGGCGCGGCAAAGGTGCAGTCCGGTTTGGAGCGTGCCGCCGAGGGGATGGAGGATTCGGAGCTGACCGAGGAGATCGCCGAGGCCTTGGCCAGGGGCGATTATCGGGCCGCGGCCGAGGCGCTGGCCGAATACGGCGGTGAGAGGGGAGAGGAGCTGACCCGCGAGGAGGAGCTCGAGCTGGCCCGCGAGCTGGCGGAGGCGGCCGAAGCGCTGGCGGAGGTCGATCCCGAGCTGGCGGAGAAGTTGGCCGAGGCTGCGGAGGCCATCGAGACCGGTGGCATCTCCGAGGCGCAGGAGGCCATCCAGGCAGCGGCGGAGCGAATGGGCGAGGCCGGCGAGCGGGTGGAGCGCCAGGAGACGGTCGAGGGGGCACTGGCCGAGCTGCAAGAAGGGCGGGAGGAGATCGCTCAAGCCAGTGGCACCTGACCGCGCACCGGCAGGCCGCTCGGTCAGGGCGGCGTTCAAGGACAGGCTGGGGGCCAACAGGCAGGAGCCGGCCAGCAGACCCAGCCGGGCCACAGCGAGGACGCCGGCAGCGGTGCGCCCTACGACGAGGGGTACGACCCGGGGCGCATCGACGACGAGGGTGTAGGGGTCGACGTGGGCCGCGAGGGGGACGGGGGTGTGACGACGGGCAGCGTAGCGGTCCCGGCCCCGGAGGGGGGCAGTTCCAGCGTGCCCTATCGCGAGGTGTACGCCGACTACTCCGAGCGGGCCGGTGCTGCGCTGGAGGGCAGCTACATCCCCCTGGGGATGAAGCAGTACGTGCGCAATTATTTCAGCTCGCTGGAGCCGTAGATGAAGCCAAACGATAACGTCGTGTACTATGTCGCCGCTGGCGGCATCGTCGTGTGCGATGGGCGCGTGCTCGCGCTAAAGCGCCCCAGCCGAGGCGAACTACGTTTGCCCAAGGGCCACGTCGAGCCGGGAGAGGATGTAGAGATGGCCGCGCTGCGCGAGGTGCGTGAGGAGAGCGGCTACGACGGGTTGATCGTTCAGGGCGATCTGGGCGAGCAACGCGTCGAGTTCGATCACGCCGGGAGGCACGTCGTGCGCACCGAGCGCTACTTTTTGATGGCGCTGGCCGATCCCGGCGCAGTGCCTTCCCGCGGCGAGGCCCAGTTCGAGCCCGAGTGGCTCACGTGGGATGAGGCGCTGGTCGGGTTGACCTTCGAGGCGGAGCGCGAGTGGGTGCGCCGGGCGAGGCGGATGAGCGGGTCAACGGATGGACGAATAGACAGATGAAGGAGCTGGGGAAGAAACATGGCTGAATTCGAACAAACAAAGTGGACGCTCGACGAGTTGTTGCCGACACACGAGGGCGAGGAGTTCGAGCGCCTTTTGGCCGATCTGGAGCAGCAGGTATCGCAGTTCGAATCCTGTCGCGAAAAGCTCTCGCCGGAGATGACCGCCGAAGAGTTCCTGGATGTACTGAAGCTTTCCGGCGACATCTACGCCGCCCTCAGGCGGTTATCCGCCTACGCCTACCTGTGGTTTTCCGAGGACACCCAGTCGCAGGCGGCGCTCAGCTTCATGGGGCGCATAGACCAGCTGTCGGCCGAGATTCAGAATCGCACGTTGTTCTTCTCTCTGTGGTGGAAGGGCTTGGACGAGGAGGCCGCCCGGCGCTTGATGGCTTGTAGTGGGGATTATGCCTATTATCTGGAGTCCCTGCGCCGCTTCAAGCCATACACGCTGTCGGAGCCGGAGGAAAAGGTGATCAACATCAAGGACGTCAACGGCTCCAACGCGCTGACGAATCTGTACGAGACGATCACCAACCGTTTCACCTTCAAGCTTGAGATAGACGGCGAGGTGAAAGAGATGACGCGGGCCGAGCTTTCCTCCTACGTCCGCAACCCCTCGGCGGACGTGCGCGCGGCGGCGTACCAGGAACTGTATCGTGTCTACAGTGACCAGGCGACGGTCTTGGGACAGATCTATAGCCACCTGGTGCGCGATTGGGCCGGCGAGCAGATGACGTTGCGTGGCTTTGATTCCCCCATCTCCGTTCGCAACCTGCGCAACGACATCCCCGATCCGGTGGCGGAGACGCTGTTGGACGTCTGTCGCGCGAATATGCCGGTTTTCCACCGCTACTTCCAGTTCAAGGCCCGGCGCTTGGGGCTGGACCGGCTACGTCGGTACGACGTTTACGCGCCCATCGGCGCTGCGGAAAAGACCTATCTGTTCTCGGAGGCGGTTGACCAGGTGCTGGATACGCTGGATCGATTCTCGTCCGAGTTGGCAGATCACGCCAGGCGCATTTTGGCCGACAGCCACCTCGATTCAGAGATCCGGCGCGGGAAGCGGGGGGGCGCCTTTTGCTACTCGGTGTTGCCCGGCCTCACGCCGTGGGTGCTGTCCAACTATGTGGGCAAGGCCGACGACGTGCGCACGCTGGCCCACGAGTTGGGTCACGCGATACACGCACTGATGGCGGCGGATCATTCCATATTCACCTTTCACGCGGCGCTCCCCATGGCGGAGATGGCCTCCGTCTTTTCCGAGATGCTGCTGACCGACCGGCTGCTGGCCGAGGAGAACGACCCGGTCGTGCGGCGTGATTTGCTGGTGCTGACGCTGGACGACGCGTACGCCACCATCGCCCGCCAGGCATACTTTGTGCTGTTCGAGATCGACGCCCACAGATGGGCCGTGGAGGGCGCGACGACGGACGAGCTCTGCGAGCTTTACTTGGATAATCTGCGCGACCAGTTCGGAGATTCGCTCGATCTCTCCGATGACTTTCGCTGGGAGTGGACGGCCATCCCTCATATCTACGAGGCACCCTTCTATTGCTATGCCTATAGCTTTGGCCAACTGCTGGTGCTGGCACTGTATCGCCAATACAAGAATGAGGGGGCCTCGTTCGTGCCGCGCTACCAAAAGATCCTGTCCTGCGGCGGCTCTGCCAGCCCGGCGCACATCATCGGCGAGGCAGGTTACGATATGGCTTCTCCCGACTTTTGGCAGGGCGGCTTTGATGTTTTACAGGGCCTGATGGACGATCTGGAGGCGTTGGCATGAGGACCCTTGCGAAGGTTTGTAGGCAGGTTTCAGGCCGGTGGTGCTCATATCTATTGGAGATTAGCTCGCGTGAAAGGGTTGTTCATAACCTTCGCAAGGATGAGGGATGGCATTGATCGCCCTTTCTACCGGCTCGCTCTACAGCTATGGCACCGCGCGTGTCTTTGCTCTCGCCGCCCGCGCTGGCTACGACGGGATCGAGATCCTGGTCGATCACCGCTGGGATACCCGCCAGCCGGACTATTTGCGCGCCTTGTCCAGCGGCCACAATCTGCCCATCGTCGCGCTCCATAGCCCTTTCCTCACCCTCGATGCGCCCGGTTGGCCGGACGATGCGCTGGGCCGCCTTCGGCGTACCGTGGCGCTGGCGCAGGCGCTCAATGTTCCGACGGTGGTCACTCATTTACCCTTTCGCTTCCACGCGCTCGTGGGGCGCTGGTATGCCGCTCGTTCGCACCGCTTCAAGCTGTCTGTGCCGATTCGCCGCCGCGAGCCTTATGCGCGTTTTCTGTGTAACGGTCTGGAGGCCTTCGAGGCCGAGGCGGGAATCACGGTCGCCGTCGAGAACATGCCCGCGCATCGATTCTTGAGGTGGCGGGTCAATAGCTACGCCTTCAACAGCGTAGCAGAGATCGCGCGTTTCCCCCACCTCAC
This sequence comes from uncultured Anaerolineales bacterium, assembly GCA_964635485.1. GTDB lineage: Bacteria > Chloroflexota > Anaerolineae > B4-G1 > B4-G1 > JAFGED01. Next base: position 2,331 of record CAZWPV010000090.1, on the reverse strand, counting down.
GCTCGATACAACCCATCTGGGCACCTGGGGCTTGGACCCCGTGGTGGTCTACGAGCAACTCCGCGAGCGGGTGGTGCATGTGCATCTCTCGAATTTCGACGGGCGCGAGCACCGTTCGCCGCCGGATGGACACCTGCCGCTGGCAGATCTGCTGCGCTGCCTGGCCCGCGATGGATACCGGGGCGCGATCACGGTGGAGACCGGCCCTGACGCGCTGCATGCCGAAGATGAAGATAGGTGTCTGACTGCGCTGCGCCGCGCGCTGGCGTTTTGCCGGGAGCATTTTGAATAAAAGGATGTTGCTATGACCGAGATTTCACCTGAACAGTTCCGCGAAACCGCTGCCGAGATCGAGGCCGAGGTGGGCAAGTACATCGTCGGCCAGCGGGAGGTGGTGCGTCACACGCTCGTCTGCCTCGTCGCCGGCGGGCACGTGCTGCTGGAGGGCGTGCCGGGCTTGGGCAAGACGATGCTGGTGCGCACGCTGGCGCGGGTGCTCGACCTAAAGTTCGCCCGCATCCAGTTCACGCCCGACCTGATGCCGGCCGACATTGTCGGCACCGACATCCTGGAGGAGGCGGAGGACGGGCGGCGTGAGTTCCGCTTCCAGCCGGGGCCGGTCTTTGCCAACCTGCTTTTGGCCGACGAGATCAACCGCGCCACGCCCAAGACCCAGTCCGCGCTCCTGGAGGCGATGCAGGAGTGCACCGTCACCGTCGCCAACCGCTCCTATCCGCTGGAGCCACCCTTTCTGGTGCTGGCGACGCAGAATCCCATCGAGATGGAGGGCACCTATCCGCTGCCGGAGGCGCAGTTGGACCGATTCCTGTTCAAGGTCAGTATCGAGTTTCCGGTCTCGGACGAACTGGTGGAAATCCTGAACCGCACCACCGGCGAGGCGGAGCCGGAGGTGGGAATCGTCGCCGATGGGGCGACCGTGCTGGCGATGGGAGCGCTGGCGCGGCAGGTACCCGTCGCCTCCAACGTGGCCGACTATGCCGCCCGGCTGACGATTGCCACGCACCCTGAGAGCGACGCGGCTCCGGAGATGGTGCGCCGGTATGTGCGCTACGGCGCGAGCCCCAGGGCGGCGCAGGCGCTCATCTTGGGCAGCAAGGTGACCGCGCTGCTGGCGGGGCGGTTCAACGTCGCTTTTGAGGATTTGCGGGCGGTGGCACTGGCGGCGCTGCGCCACCGCGTGCTGCTCAACTTCGAGGGGCAGGCAGAGGGAGTCAGCACGGACGACGTGGTGCAAGAGGTAATAAGCACAGTTGCAGAACCTTGACGAAAGGCGCTTTTCATCGCGCCACTGCGGGAAGCTGTTCTTTTACAGGCCCTTTAAATAGCCAAGTGCAACCTCCCTCCGCTACCGTTCTTGGGCACATCAAAATCCCTGGTCTCGCGGCGGGCGTTGCACTTGGACGCTTTGGGTTATTCTTTTTTGAGTTTGAGAATGAGGATGACCGTTCTTGCTAGCGCGGGCGAAAGATTTCAGCGCTTTCTAGCATAGTAGCAAAGGTATCTGCATATTCTTCGTCCCAGGCGCTTGCCGGGTTGGCGGATGCCTCTAAGACGTACGCCTGATTATAAACAATGACCATAGCGATCACGCCAGCTTCGTCATCGGACCGGTCTTCGTAGAGCGCCAACAACCCTTCTTGACCGCCGATGTCGACGTACTCTTCTTCGCCTATGTCAATGCCGCTTGCGCCAACAACCCCATCCCATAGATCCTTCAAGGATACGGCACCCGGCATCGGGAGTATGAGTACTATCAATGCAGCACCATCTTCCTGGGTAAAGATATACTCGGCAGACGTGGCGAAAACAGCTCGGACACCGACGCCGTAATCTAGTTCAACGCTTTCTTCGTCTGTGAACCAGTCGTCTGGGTAGCTAATCGAGAAGCCGTACTCTTCGTTGGTGTAGGTTTCCCAGGGGATTGGTGTAGGTGTTGGCGTCGGCGTGTCTGTGGGCGTGGGCGTAGGTGTTGGCGTAGGGGTGGGGGTTGGTGTGTTTGTGGGCGTGGGGGTCGGTGTCGGCGTATTGGTAGGGGTAGGCGTGGGTGTTGGCGTAGGTGTGGGAACTAGGCAGACGCCGCAGCCAAGGGACAGGGCCACCACAACTAAAATCAGTCCGAGGATACGAAGGCGTTGGGTTCTAAACATTGGGATCTCTCCTTTCTAGTTTAGTCTTCTGCGCCATGCTGGTTAGCACAGGGGCCAGTTATGACGATATTATACTGTTTATAGGTGGGGGAGGCAAGTAGGGATTGTATCGGGCGTATGCAAAACTTCGGGGAGTAGATGACACGACACCGGAGAATGAGGT
>CAZWPV010000089.1:0-8605 GCA_964635485.1 uncultured Anaerolineales bacterium | reverse complement strand
GTCGGCGGGCTTCCGGTGATGCACGGTGACCAGTTGGTGGGCATCATCACCGAGACCGACATCTTTAAGGTCTTTTTGGAGATGCTGGGCGGGCGGGATGACGGCGTCCGGCTGAGCGTTCAGGTCCCGCACAAGAAGGGCGTGCTGGCCGAAATCGCCGGGGAGATCGCCGCGCAGGGAGGCAACATCGTGGCTTTGGGCACAGTCCATGGCGACGACCCGGCCCATTACCGACTCACGTTCAAGGTTCAGGATGTGTCGACTGATCAGCTCGTCGCAGTGATGGAAAAGCTGAATCTGGAGGTACTGGACTCTCGCGAGTGCTCGTGGTCTGAGTGCTAGCCTGTTTTGAGCGATCTGTTACAGCAACACCTGTAGCCGCGATTTCGTCCGTGCTTTGCACGGCTATCGTGCGTGATTCTCTGAATCACGTTGCACCAACGCCAGGATCAGGAAAAAGGCCAGCGCCAGGTCGGGGAAGAAGAGCGTGTTGTCGACCAGGCCGTGGGCCAGCAGCGCCGCCATACTGCCCGTGAGCCCCAGGACGAGTGCGTCACGCTTTGGCCACCGGCGCATCGCTCGCCAGAAGGTGACCTGTAAGGCGACCCCCGCTGCTACTCCCAGCACTCCCAGCCGCGTCCAATGATCCAAGTAGATGCTGTGTGGATGCTCCAGGTTGAACTCCTGCCAGGCGGAGGGCAGGACGTAGCGAGTGCGATAGGCCTCCAGAAAGTTGCCCGGCCCGACGCCGAACCAGGGATGCTCGCGGAGCAACTGGAGACTGCTGCGCCACAACTCCAGCCGGAAAAAAGTCCCCCCTTGCTCCAGATCGAGCAGTGAGGCAAAGCGCGGCACACGCAGCAGCGGGATCAGCATCAGCGCACCGACCGCGACAAGCGCCAGCACCGTCCACCGCCACCGGCCTCCGACCCGCCAGCCCATCGCCAGGAGCGCCGCCGGCACTCCCAGCAGCAGCGCCCCGCGAGAGAAACTGAGCACCAGCGCCAGTGTCACCGGCAGAAGCGCCGCTGCGTAGAGCGCTCGACGGCGCGTGCCCTCCCCCCCCTCCCCTCCCCCCTGTGGGGAGGGGAGTCTCCACAGGGCGACGGCCACCAGCAGCGGCCACACCCGCCCCAGATACAACCCCACGTTGTTGGGCGAAGGATAGACGCTCAGCAGGCGCGGCAGCCCTCCTTCGGCGGCGACGATGTTGCGCCCCAGCGCGTACTGCACCAGGCCCACCAACGCGACTCCGGCAGCGCCCAAGACGAAGCCGTCCACGACACGCCACGTGATCCGGCCCCCCAGGTGCCCCCGCAGCAGCGCATAGTACAAGGCCGGCAGCAGGAATAACGCCCGCAGTTCAAATAACGTCGCCAGATTGTCGGCAGTGACAAGGCCCGCCACTATCGCCGCTACTACCAGCAACAGCACCGACCAATCAATAGGAGCAAGGGGAGCTCGTCTCCTGCTCCTCTGCGCCACCGCGCCTATCCCACACAGCACCACCAGTGCCTCCGGCAAGCTCAAGGCCCAGTAGAGCATGCCGATGGACTGGGTATAGAACGGTGCGGCGCAGGCCACCAACGCCAGCCCGAGATCGAGCCGCCAGGCGAAGCACACGGCCAGCACAGGCAGCATCGACAGGCTGACGGCGAACCACGGGCTGCCCCAATCTCGCCCCCAGCTCGCTGCCGCAGCAACCCAGAAAAGGCCGACGAGGGCCGCCGCCGCTGCCGTTTGCACCCACTCGGGCCAGCCAAGGAAAGCCTGCCTCGTCGCGGCCAAGCCCACCCGCCGCGCGTCCCGCACCAAGAGCGCGATCAGAAGCAGGGCGACCGCGGAGAGTCCGACCATCCTCCAGGCGAAACCGTCGCGGACGGGCTCCACTCCCACCCGCCAATCCACCAACGTCCATTGGCCTTGTCCCCACTCGGCCACGACCTCGACGGCGTGCGATCCCGGAGCAAGGCCGGTGGCAAGAACCACCGTGGCGACGGTGTGCTCGTCGTCGTAGAGCACGACATAGGCGCGACCGTCCCTATCTCGCGGCAGCGCGTTGGCCGGTTCGCCATCCACCGCGACGTAGAGGAAAGCGCGGTGCGGCCCGCGACGCACGGTCAACGCGACCGACGTGCCATCGAAGCAAAAGACCGCCCGGTCGCCATCCGAGCCGCTGTCGGCCCCCAAATCTCCCAATCTCCAATCCCCCTGGTAGGTCGCCCACGGGTTTTGCGCCGGATAACCACCGGCAGGGGCAGCGTCGGGAAGCGCAGCAGCCCAGTCAGCCAGCGCGTCGCAAACCGGGCGCGGAGCGTCGTCCTGGCCCACCAGTGCAAAGCCCCAATGTGGATCATCGGGGGCAGCATCAGGCTGGAAGTGCTCCAGGATCATCACGCCGACCCACGGCCACTCGGCGCGCGCTCGCTCCAACGCGGCGACGGTGTAGGTTGCCTGCATCGCCTCGTCGGTCTGGCCCCAGAGGGAGGGGACGCCTTTCCAATCGGACGGCAGCGCGTTCCATCCCCAGTGGCTGGCCCAGATCGCCTTGGCCGCGTCGCCGTGTTTCACCATCACCTCCCGCAGCAGGATCAACCGCGAAAAGTTCAGCACCGACTCTTCAACGCGGCGGTCGTCGGGGCCGGTGTAGAACCCGTAGGGCTTGCCGGCGACGACGTCAAAGGTGGGCGCGGCACCGGCCTGGTAGAGTCGCTCCAGGTAGCGCACGTCGCTCAAGTTCTGCGGCCCGGTTTCGACGGTGGGGGCCAACCCGGCCAGCAGGATGCGGGCATTGGGATCGGCGATGCGGATCGCACGGGCGGTGTGGGCCAGCAGGTCGGCGTAGGCAGGCGGGTTGACCGGGCCGCCGCCCCAATGATCGGCCAGGTTCGGCTCGTCCCAGACCTGGTAAGTGTCCACCCGCGCCCTATAGCGGGCAGCGAACGCGCCGGCGAATTCGGCAAAGCGGTCCGGATCGGTTGGCGGGGTGGCTGGGTCGTCATCGAGAACGACCACCAGCCGCAATCGCGGGTAACGGGCCAGCGCGGCCATGATGCGATCCGAGGCCGTCCAGTCGAAGCGTTCCTCTTCTGGCTCGATCCGGCTCCAGTAGAAGGACTGGCGCACCCAGGTGAAGCCCCCTTCTTCGATACGAACCAGGGCAGCTTCCAGCGCCTCGTCGTCATACTGCTCCAGCGCCACGTTGATGCCCAGCATGGGCACATCGGCCTCGGCCACGAGCGCGGGGAAGCCTTCGGGAACGCCGCGCACGCGGGCCTGGTGAGCCACGACGGTTGCCTGAGCGATCAAGGCGACGGCCAGCAGCAGGATCAGCCACAGGAGCGGGCGGATGCGGTTGACGTGGAAGAAGAGTCGATTCATGTAAAATTGCCTGGCGGCAGTTGCGTCACGCGCGCAAATTCGGCGCAACGCGAAAAAATCAATTTGGTCATTGAGAATTGTTCATCGGTCATTTGCGGCCCTGCGTGCGCTCTGTATTACACCAACTGACCAAATCTGTCAACCAGTTGTTGACACGAAAGCTTCTCAGTGCTATAATGCTTATTGGAAAAGTTTTTCATTAAGAGATCGTGATGGTTGACTGGAAACAACGTCTTGCCGACGCCGGTTGCCGCATCACCGCTCCCCGCCGAGCGGTGGTGCAGGTGTTGCAGGAGGCGTGCACTCCCCTCTCGCCGCAGGAGATCCTGGAGCAGGCACGGCGCATTCATCGTAAGCTCGGTCTGGTCACCGCTTACCGCACGCTGGCGCTGCTGGCGGAATTCGACCTGGTGCGCCGCGTCCATCGCGAGGACGGCTGCCACGGCTACGTGTTGGCCTCGCCGGGCCACCGGCACCACGTCATCTGCCAGCGCTGCGGTGGTGCGGTCGAGTTCCCCGGGGAGGGTGACATCCACGCACTGATCGAGCGGGTCGAGATGGGGACGGGCTACCGGGTGAACGACCACTTGCTTCAGTTATTTGGCCTGTGCCCTGATTGTCAGGCCCAAGGGTGATATGTAGGAGAAACTTATGAGTGCATTCATAGCAGTCATGTTGGCCAGCTCTATGGCGTGTGTGGTCACGGCAATCGGGATCTTTATCGTCAACAGGTATTCAGAGTGGGTTAAGAAACAGTCTGTCCATTTCATGAGCTTTGCCGCGGGAATGTTGATCGCGGTCTCTTTTCTGCACATCATCCCCGAGTCCTTTGAGATGAATGCTGCGTCGCCCGTGTTTTTGCTGGCCGGGTTCCTGGGACTCGATCTGTCGAACCGACTCTTGAAGGTGTATACCTGCCACACGCATGGCGATTGTACGAACCTTAGCAGGGGGATAACGCCGGCATTGGGAATCGGATTTCATTCCTTTATAGATGGGATCATCTATGCGGTGACGTTTAACGTCAGTGTATTCACAGGGGTGCTTGCCGCCATCGGGATGGTGCTCCACGAATTCCCCGAAGGCGTCGTCACCTACATGCTTTTACAACGGGGGGGCTTCTACAAGAAGAAGGCTGCCATATACGCTTTGCTATCGGCGGGCGTCTCTACGCCACTTGGCACGCTGATTTCCTATCCATTCCTGAGCAAGCTTGGACAGCCCGCGCTGGGCGCGTTATTGGCTGCTTCCGCCGGCGCGTTGGTGTACGTCGGTGCATCCCATCTATTACCGGCAATCGAAGAAGAAAATGAGAAGTACACCCTCGTTTCACTAGCAACCGGGGTACTGACCGCCGTGACCATCGTGCTGGTAGGACACTGAGAACCCGAATGGACCCTCTCTACTTGGTCAGTGCCTGCCTACTGGGGCTGCCCTGCGCCTATGACAGCCAGGGCCGGGCCGTGGGTGATCTGCTGGCGCTGGCAGCCCACGGCCAGGTGGTGCCCATCTGCCCAGAGGTGGCAGGCGGGCTGGCCATCCCCCGTCCGACGGCCGAGATCGTCGGCGGGGATGGGGGCGACGTGCTGGACGGCCACGCGCGGGTGATGACGATAGCGGGCGACGACGTGACCGCCGCCTTTCTACGCGGGGCGGAGCGCGCGCTGGCGGTCGCGCGACAGCACGGCATCGCTACGGCGATCCTCAAGCAGCGCAGCCCCTCCTGCGGCAGCGCGTGCATCTACGATGGGACACACGGCGGGACGTTGAAGGCAGGCCAGGGTGTGACGGCGGCGCTCCTGCGGCGGCACGGCGTCGAGGTCCTACCAGAAGAAGCACTCTCACGCATCCTTGAGCGAGACGATGTGGTCGTGGAACTCGGGAAGTAGCTCCTCGTAATCGTACATCTCCCAGCCGTAGGCGCCGCCAATTGTGAAAATCGCTATACCGATGACGTAGTCGTCCTCCCGCAGGCGGTCGTCGTACCAGGCCATCTCCTCCACCAACCGCTCTTTCCACGTCGTGGGCATGCCCGGCTGCCACAACACGGGGTCGAGGCCACCCTCGGTGATGGCCAGGGGGATGACCTCGTCGCGCGGGACGAGGAAATCGCGGTAGAGGTGGCGGTAGCGCCCGCCCAGGCATCCTCGATCCGGGTAAGAGAGCTGATCCTCCAGAGGCTCTCCCCAGCGATAGTCCATCGTCGGGTAGTTGTACTCGTGCAGCGCCAGGATGTGCCCGCTTCCCTTCGCCTGCGCAAAGACCCCGGTCTCCACGATGGCCTGCCACTCGTGCCACTTGGGCACGCCGACGCTATAGGAAAAGACGGCCAGCTTGTAGCCATTGGCGTCGGCGATGTGCATCGCCTCCATGTAAAACTGCGCCAGCCAGACGTGCCCCTCCACGGTGGGCGGGTCGACCTCGTTCAGTACCTCCCAGTAGTCCACCACGTCCTCCTCGTAACGCCAGCGCGGCATGTGCTCGCCCATGACGTACGCGGCCTTTTCCGCCGGGTCGCCGCTGGCGTCCACCCACTGCTCGCCGGTCCACCGGCCGACGGTGACCGTCTCGGGCGAGGCCTCCTTCACCAAGCGGATATATCCGAAATCGTCAACCGCTTTGACCAGCGCTACGTGTGCGCCTGCATCGTGCACGCCCTGCACGAATCCGACCGCGTTGTTGGGGCGGACGGTGTGCACACCGAGCTTTGAGGGGCCGTGGGGCACAGGGAATGGCTGGCTTGAGACAAGGGGAAGATAAACCTGATGGCCGAGGTCGTCGTCGGTCTGGCTGGGCGCATCCGAGAGCCCGGGCGCGTCCGACGCTGCGGCGGCCTGCGGTGGCGACGTCGCGCTACCCAAGATACGCTGGGTCAGAGCGGCGACGCCCAGGATTGCCGCGTTCTTGAGGAATCTACGCCGGCTGAAGGCGGCCTTGGTGCCCATCTGTGATTTTCCTGCGTAAGCTGCTTGTGTTCCGCGTCCGGTAGAGCGACGCCTTCTATGCACTCAGCTTATCACAGATGGCTATGGTAACGAATTGCGAATAGGTTACGGCTCTGTTACAGGGACCAACGGTTTTCAATCTACATCCAGCGCCTGGCGGACGATTCTCGCCAAAACGTCCGATTCGAGAGGTTTTTGGACGACACTCAGAATGCCTGCTCGTCTCAGACCCTCTATTTCCTCCGCCAGCGCGTAGCCGGTAATCGCCAGCACCCTGACGTGGGGAGCTATCTTCCGCAATGCCTCCACCAACTCCTTGCCCCCCATCTCTGGCATCACCATGTCGGTGATGACCAGGTCTATCTCACCCGCTGACTGATACACCTCCAGGGCCTCCTGCCCGTTCGCCGCCGTCAGCACCCGGTAGCCCAGCAGTTTGAGCATCTCCTGGCCTACCTCTCGCACCCTTTCCTCATCTTCCACCAGCAGAATGCGCTCCCCCTGCCCCTGCGGAAGGGCCGAGGTCATCTCCAAGGTTCTCTGCTGTTCCACCATATTGTGGGCCGGGAGATAGACCAGGAAGGTCGTTCCCTGTCCCACTTGAGTTTCCACCTTGATGGTTCCACCATGCTGCTTGACGATGCCATAGACCTGCGCCAGCCCCAAGCCAGTTCCATTGGGTCCCTTGGTGGTAAAGAACGGCTCGAACAAGTGGACTTGAACTTCCTCTGTCATGCCTATCCCCGTGTCAGAGATAGCCAGGCACACCCACGTCCCGCACGCCATCTCGGCTGCCGGCGGCTCCACTCCTGGCCTCACCGTCACGCGGGATAGCCCGACGCGCAACTCGCCGCCGTCCGGCATAGCGTCGCGCGCGTTCAGCGCCAGGTTCATCACCACCTGCTGGATACACGTCGGATCGGCGCTCACGACGTATTCCTCTGAGCCTACGTCTATTAGGAGTTTGATGTTTTCGGGCAAGGTGCGCCGCAGAATATCGGCTGTTTCGTCGATGAAGAGGACAAGGTCGACAGGGCGCGTCTCGATGATTGAACGACGGCTGAAGTCCAGTACCCGCCGCACCAATTGTGCCGCCCGGCGCGATTCCTCGAGGATGGTCTCTGCAATCGGTGCCAGCTCCGATGGCAGGCTGGGCTTGCGCAGGAGGATCTGGGCGTAGAGCATGATCGTCGTCAGAAAGTTGTTAAAGTCGTGAGCGATGCCGCCGGCCAGTTGCCCGACGGCGGCCAGTCGCTCCTGCATTCGCACCTGCTCCTCTAGGCGCTTGTGTTCGGTGATGTCACGCCATATACCCTGAACAAAGTCCCTCCCACGAACAGAAATACCCCTGGCACTTATCAGAATTTCCCGCACCTCGCCGCTCTTTGTCCTTTGCTTCGTTTCAAACGTATCAGATCCCTCCCCGACGACTTGCTCAATGTGCCTTGCGGCTTCCTCAGCAGACTCAACGACCTCAAAGTCCGATAGCTTGAGCTTTTCAAACTCCTCGCGGGTATAGCCCAGGTTCTCGTGCGTCCTGTCGTTGAACTCCACCAGCGCTCCCGTCTCTGCGTCGACGAGTACAATCGAGTCCGCCGCTTGCTCGAAGATAGCGCGGTAGCGCTCTTCCGACTCCCGCAGCGCCTCCTCCGTCTGCACTCGCTCCTCCAGTTCTCGCTGAACCGACTCATACAGCCGCGCGTTTTCGACGGCGATGGCTGCCTGGTTGGCGAAGGCGGTCAGCAAAGGCAGTTGACCCTCAAAAGCACCGGGGCACAGGCTGTGCAGGTAGAGCACGCCTAGCAGGCGATCCCTGACCATCAGCGGCAGGCCAGCGAGCGACTTGACGCCCGCCGCCACGACAGGTGGATTGGCGAAGCGCGGCGCACCTTCGCCAAGGTCGGGAGTTATCGCGCCGTCCTCTTCGACTTTGTCAACGATCACCGCCCGATGCGAGCGAACGATCCATTGGGTGAAACCATCCTCGCGGATGCGGTATTCTATGGTCGGTACGCCCGGCACGTTGTCGACGCTCTCGCCCAGGTGGCCCGCCTCATCCACCAGCACTACGCTGGTATAGTCCGAAGCCATCACCTCGCTGGCCAGTGACACGATCTCGGCCAAAACCTGGTCGAGCTCAAGGGAGGCTGTCACAGCCTGTGAGGCCTGGGTGAGGGCGGCCAATTGCTTCACCCTGAGCTCCAGCGTTTCCTCGGCGCGTTTGCGTTCGGTGACATCAATTGTCTGGAGGACGACACCTATGAAATTCCCCTCGCTGT
>CAZWPV010000088.1:0-8628 GCA_964635485.1 uncultured Anaerolineales bacterium | reverse complement strand
CGGCCAGCAGGTCGCGCGAGAGGTGCGGGATGGCCACGATGCCGATGTCGTCCTCCTCGTCCGAGGCCGGGCAGTGGATGTTGCGTTTGGACGGGATCCAGGGATTCCAGGGGCTGCCATCAAAGATAGTGTACCATGAGTTGTTGGCATTCCAGTAGGCCTTTGGCCCCTCCTCCCAGCAGGTCGCCACCGCGACCTTGATCATCGGGTACTTGGACTTGATATAGTTGACCAGCTCGGCGTCCATATAGTAGGAGCCGGTCGAGGTGGGGTAAAAGCCAAACACCTCGTAGAATTTGCCGATCACCTCATCCACGATTTTCTTCTTGTCCTCCATCGAAAAGAGCCAGACGGCCAGTTCCTTGGATTGGAATTTATCGCGGAATTGCTGGCACTGGATGCCGAGGAAGGTCGAGCCGATCTCGTCGCCGTACTTCTCATGATGCTCCTTGGCGATGGCGACCACCTCGGCGTTGAACAGGCTGGCGTACGTCATCTGGATGGTGGTGTGCAGGCCGTTCTCGTGGGCCACTCGTTGCTGGGTGCGAAAGATGTCGAGCGATTCCTGGATAACCCCACTCCTGGTGAGGTCTTCCGCCTTGCCCTCCTCCGCTTCCTTTTGAAGGTATTCCGGCACCATCTCTGGCCGGTGGATGATGGTTACGTAGAATTCGCCCATAGTGTGTTCTTTCTATTGTTCACTTGCCCTAACGTCGATCAATCTGCCAGAATCCGAGCCTGAGAATTCCAAGAAAACATCCAGAGAGCTCAATGCGTGTCCGTCGAAATCGAACAGTGCCTGATTCTCCCACTCGTTGCCCGAGGCTGGATTGTTGGGATCCCATCCACAGCCCGGCAGGCCCAGCCAGGCTGGCTCCCAATAAAACACGCCCTTTCCCAATCCATCTGGCGTGTCCGCCACGACCTGCATCAAGTCTCTGAGCCAAGCCGTCTGTCCTTCCACCGTGGGTGGGTAGCCGTCGACGAGCTGGCCCTCCTGACTTATCAGATTGTCAAAGGTATCCTGATTCGCCAGCGTGTACGGATACGCCGTCTCCACCACGATCAGGCCCTTGTTGTATCGGCATGCCAGATCGTTCAGATTGTCGGATAGGTCATCCAGCTCGCCGTGCCAATACACGTAGAACGACAGCCCGATGACATCGAACTCGACGCCCTCCGCGATGATGTCATCGAACCACCACCTATACATATCGTTATCTCCGCCGCTATCCAGTTGCAACATGATCTTGGCGCTGCTTCCGGCGTCCTTTACGCCATCTATGCCGGCCTTCAAGAGACCGGCTAGCCTCGTGAACTGGTCGCTCGATCCGTCCAGCTTACCGTCGTTCCAGAGCAGGCCGCTCGGTATCTCGTTACCGATCTGCACGATGCCAGGATCCGTGCCCTGCTCCCTCAACTCTGTGAGTGCTTCCTTCGTGTAATCGTACACCGCTGCTTTGAGCTGCTCGTAATCCGAGTCTTTCCAGGCTGCAGGCTTGTATTGCTTACCGGGATCCGCCCACGTATCGGAATAGTGTATGTCCAGAAGAAACCCCATATCGGCGGCCTTGATCCTCTGCGCCATCGCCTTCACCCGCTCCAGGCTGTTATACCCACTGGCGGGCGTATGCCAGAGCTTGAGCCTGACATAGTTTACGCCGTGATCGGCCAGGATCTGAAAGAGATCCTGCTGTTGCCCCTCGTCGTCGTAGAAAATGCCCCCCTGGTCTTCGACTTTCGGCAGGCTGGAGATATCCACTCCTCTGATTGGCAAGCGGGCACTCGGCTGTTCTTGGGTCATGGGTTTTGTCCTCGTGGTAAGATTTGGATAGACAACGACGAAAACAAAGGCGAGGAGAAAAACGAGCAATGGTTCTTCCAATCTTGCGTGTGCCAACTTTTGGGCGCATCTCTCACACAGCCGGGCGCTCGACGCCCAAATGAGCCAGGTGGTCGGCCAGGATATCACGGATGGACTGCATCTGCGCGCTCTCCTCAACAAAAACGAGATTGGCCATAGAAGCCAACGACGCCTGGTCTGATGGTGGGACGCACACGAACTTTTTGACGCATCACGTGGGCAATATTAGCCCGCTTTCGGTTCCTTGTCAAACACCCACCTGAACACCGCGCACACGCTGACCTCACGGCCGGCCAAAGTCTGCGATAAAGTAATAGCCCCACGTGGTCTGCGCCACCCCCGCTCCGATCTCTGTCACCCACGTGCTCAGCAACGTGCGCCTGTGCGCGTCGTCGGGCGGGAATTCGTCCATCCACATCTCCACGGCGTGGTTAGGATCGCGGCTTTGCGCCCAGCACTCGGCCCAGCCGGTGGGCGCGTAGCCCGCGCGGACGATGCGCGTCTTGACGTCGGAGCCATCCGAGCCGGTGTGACTGCACCAGCCGCGGGCGGCGCAGTCGTCCGCGTGCGCCTGGGCCGCCTGCGCCAGCGCCTCGTCGTAGGCGAAGGGCGGCAGGCCGTGCGCGGCGCGCACGTCGTTGATGATGCGCACCAACTCGCGGGGCCAATCGGCGATGCTGGCAGGCGGGGCGACGGGCGGGAGGGTCGGTGCGGTAGAAGCGGGGGGAATGAGTGTGGGGGTATGGGAAGGGGTGGGAGTAGGCGTCGGCAGGTACGCCGCAGCGGGCGCGTCCAGCGGCAGTACCAACTGGTCGCCGGGCAAAAGCTCGCTGGGATCGGCCAGGCCGTTGACCGCCAGGAGAGCTTCCATCTCCAGATCGTAGGTCTGGGCAATCTGTGCCAGCGTCTCGCCCTGCTGCACCTCGTACACGATCCAAAAGGGGGAGGCCCCCTCCCAGCCAGAGGCAGGCGGGATGACGAGTTCCTGTCCCACGTAGATGACGGTGGAGCTTCCCATCCCGTTCTCGAGCTGGATCGCCGCCATCGGCACGCCGTACGCCATCGCCAGGCCCAGCAGCGTATCGCCGGGCTGGACGGTGTGGATAATGGGGGTGGGTGTGGCAGGCGGGAGTGTCTGGCTGGGAAGAGGGAGTGGCGTATCAGTGAACAGGGGCGTGAGAGAGGGTGTGGAAGTCAATGAATAGACAAATGTGGGAGTGTGGGAGGGCGTGATGGGAGTAGCTGTGGGCGTAAAGACCTGACACGCCGACACGGCGAGTAGGGGACAAAAAGCGAGCAGGCCGGCTAAAAGAGCCGCGCGTCTACTCACGTACGAACCTGGCCATCCCCCAAAACAACCCACTTGTACGTCGTCAGCTCGCGCAGCGCCATCGGGCCGCGGGCGTGCAGCCGCTGCGTGCTGATGGCCACCTCGGCCCCCAGGCCAAACTGGTCCCCGTCGGTGAAGCGGGTGCTGGCGTTGACGTACACTGCCGCCGAATCGACCACGTCCACGAAGCGCATCGCGTTGGAATAATCCTCGGTGATGATGGCATCCGAGTGCTGCGTGGAATGCTGGCTGATGTGATCCAGCGCCTCGTCGAGGCTGTCGACCACGCGCACCGCCAGCACGAGCGACAAAAACTCGGTATCAAAGTCGCCGGGGCCGGCGGGACTGACCATTGGATGGCCCTGCAAGATCGCCAGCGCGCGCGGATCGCAGCGCAGGGTGACCTCCGCCCGCGCCAGGTCGTCGGCGATCCTGGGCAGTAGGTCGCCCGCCACCGCGCTGTGGATCAGCAGCACGTCGAGCGCGTTGCAGACGGTAGGCCGCTGCACCTTGGCGTTATAAACGATGGGCAGCACCTTCGCGGGGTCGGCGCTGGCGTCCACATAGATGTGACAGATGCCGATGCCGCCGGTGATGACGGGGATGGTCGCGTTCTCCAGGGCGAACGTGTGCAGGCCCGGCCCACCACGCGGGATGATCATGTCGATGTAGTCACCCGCGGTCAGCATGTCCTTCACCAGCGCGCGATCCTGAGTCTTGATCAGTTGCACGGCGTCGCCGGGGACCCCGACCTTCCCGCAGCCGGCGGAGACGGCGTCGGCCAGGGCGCGGTTGGAATGGACGGCCTCCTTCCCCCCGCGTAGGATGGCGGCGTTGCCCGACTTGAGGCACAGGACGGCGATATCGACGGTGACGTTGGGACGCGACTCGTAGATGACGCCGATGACGCCGATGGGCACGCGCCGCTTGCTAATGCGCAGGCCGTTGGGCAGCGTGCGGGCGTCGAAGGACTCACCCACGGGGTCGGGCAGTGCAGCGACCGACCGGACGCCATCTGCGATGGACGCCAGGCGCGATTCGGTCAGCAGCAGGCGCTCCAGCATGTGCTCGTCCAGTCCCGCCGCCCGTCCGGCCTCGATGTCCTCGCTGTTGGCGCTGAGGATGTCGAACTCGCTCTCCTCAATCGTTTCGGCGATGGCCCGCAATGCATCATTCTTGACATTCGTGTCAAGCGTCCGCAACGTCCGCGCCACCTGTCGCGCCTGCTTACCCAGTTCCTCTAATTCTGCAAACATCGTGGGCCTCCCATCTGGTCTCGACTGAGCAGATTATACTACAGACAACCCCCTGAAACAATCTCCCTTTTCCGTAACGCTTTGGACACGCTTTAGTAACACCCTGCTCTCAACCCACGTGATACAATGGAACAGAAGGGATTTCGTGATCGAGGAGAAAAACTATGTGCGACGCGAAGGGAAACGAACGATGCGCGCAAGACAGGCCAATTCTAAACCAGACGACGATATATCCTCTCGAAACCAACGGCGTAGGAGAGTCCAGAGTGTCAAGGATGCAGCAGAGCATCTACGCAAACGGAAGAGAAAACGAATTCGTCAGGCTGTACGGCGAAGGTGAACGGGACTTTCACAAGGCCGATTTGCACGGAGCTAACCTGCAGGGAGCCGGCCTGCGGCATATCAGGTTGATTATGGCCGACTTGCGACAGGCCAATCTGCGGGGAGCTAACCTACGGGAAGCCAAACTCTGTGAAGCCGACCTGCGCGAGGCTGACCTGCGTGAAGCCGACCTGAGGGGCGCCAACCTACAAGGCGCCAAACTGCTTGGCGCCAAACTGGCCGGCGCCAAGCTGGACGACGTGACGCGGATCGACCCGACGTGGCGTTTAATCTGGGAAACCGTCAGCCACGGCGGGAACGGACACGATCCAGGCGATGGAACCTCCGCGTGAGCCTGCGCGATTCCCTATCCCCACAGGCTCCAGCCAAGTGAAAAACCAACAGACGACAGGGCTGGCATCTCTTGGTGCCAGCCCTGTTACCTAACCCCGCCTGGCCTCTAGCTGGGCCTGGAGCAACTCCCGCACCAACTGGGGATTTGCCTTGCCCCGCGTGGCCTTCATCACCTGGCCTATCAGCCAGCCGACGATCTGCCCTTTGCCGTCCAAGTACTTTTGCACCTGCTCCGGGTTCTCGTCCAGCACCTGGGCGACGACGTGCTCCAGCGCCCCCGCGTCCGAAATCTGCGCCAGCCCGCGCTGCTCCACGATCTCGCGAGCGCCGCGGCCGCTGGTGAACATATCGCCCAGCACCTCCTTGCCCGTGTTGGCGTTGATGGCGCCATCCTCCACCAGCCCAACCAGCTCCGCCAGCGCCTCGGATGAGACTTGCACCTGGCCGATCTTTTGGCCGCTTTCGTTCATCAGGCTGAACAGTGCGCCCGTGACCCAGTTGGCGACGATCTTGGAAGCGGTCTTACCAGCGGCGACGGCGGCCTCGTAATAGTCGGCCACGGCGCGGTCCTCGACCAACAAGTTGGCATCATAGTCGCTCAGCCCGTACTCGCTGATGAAGCGAGCCCTCTTAGCATCGGGCAGCTCCGGCAGCCGGGCGCGCAGCTCCCCCACCCACTCGCGGCCGATCTCCAAGATCGGCAAATCCGGCTCGGGGAAGTAGCGATAGTCGTCGGCGTACTCCTTGCCGCGCTGGGGCACGGTTACGCCCCTCGCCTCGTCCCACCCCATCGTCTGCTGGGCGACGGCGCCGCCCGCTTTCAGCGTCGCGATCTGATTCTCGATCTCGTAGGCCGTCGAGCGGGCCAGGGCGCGGAACGAGTTGAGGTTCTTGATCTCGTGGCGCGGATTCATCTGCTCGGTGCCCACCGGCCGCACGCTGATGTTGGCCTCGAAGCGCATCATGCCCTTCTCCATATCCCCGGCGTTGACACCTAGATAGACCAGGATGGCGTGCAACTTGTTCGCGTAGGCCACCACCTCCTCTACCGTGCGCATATCGGGCTCGCTGACGATCTCCAGCAGCGGCACCCCGGCGCGGTTGAGGTCCACGTGGCTCACGCCAGCCCCCACGTGGTACAGCTTGCCGGTGTCCTCCTCCAGATGGGCGCGGTTGATGCCGATGCGCTTCTTGCCCGCCTCGGTCTCAATCTCCAGGTAGCCGTTCATCGTCAAGGGGGGAAACACCGGAGTGTACTGGGAGATCTGGTAGCCCTTGGGCAGGTCGGGGTAAAAATAGGACTTGCGGGCAAAGCGGCTGAACTCGGAAACCTCGCAATTGAGCGCCAGACCGGTCTGCACCGCGATCTCGACCGCCCGCCTGTTGATCACCGGCAGCACGCCCGGCATCGCGGTGCAGACCGGGCAGACGTAGGTGTTGGGCGGAAGATCGCCGGTGTCTTCGACCACCGGGCAGGAGCAAAACATCTTGGACTTTGTATGAATCTGGGCGTGGACTTCCAGGCCGATGACGGGTTCGTATTCCATTCAGGCCCTCCGCAACAGTTCGATGAGGTCACTCTTGGGTACCCCGGTAGCGCGAGACACGGCTGTGAGGATGTCACCCAACGTGCCTTTAGCGATTACCTTGTGGTTGGGCACGGTGATAAAGTGCGTTTCGTCTCCTCGCTGGAACACCAATCGGACGTGACTGCCGCGTTGCCGGAGCACCGTGTACCCCTGGTGCTCAAGGAACGCAACCAGCGTCCTTCCACTAACCTGCGGCAGCCGCGGGGACACGGTTGACCTCCATTTCTGAAAGGATGAGCAGGTGCAGGGATTCGCCGCGCTCCAATGGCTCCTCGAAGTGAAGTGCGGTAGCCTCGCGGAGATTGTCCATCAACTCGTCCAGCGTTTCTCCCTGTGTAAAGATATCCGCGTCTAGCCCACGAGCGCACCAGAATTCTCCATCGAAGTAGACTTCAAACTTGACCATTTCGACCTCCTTCTATACGCCCCTTGTTTCCCCATTCAAAATACGCGCTCCACATGCCGACCATTTCCCACGGGCCGGCGAAATCCAATTCTTCTACGCCGGGGAACAGCAGAAAGTCAAAGTTCCTCACAGGATTCCTCGTATTAGCCAGAGAGCAGAACCGTTCGCTGCTTAACTGGTTCGACATTCCGCGACGCCTGGCGCCTAAGTGTTAGGAGAAACCCAATCGCCAAAAACCACACGCGGTGTGTCCTGCAAACAGGGCTGATAGGCCAACGTGGCTTCGTCCACAAGTACAGCTTGTTCGGCGTCGGGCAACGCGCTCACATCCTCGTCAACCCAATCAAAGAAGTCTCGTGCTGATGAGATCCACGAATTGATCCATTCGCAAATGTCTCGAAGTGTAACCTTGGGCCGAAGGTAAGCTGGTAGCCAATCTTCAGCGAAGAAACGCCAAAACCTCAGATTGAGAGAAACCTCGATTCGCAGGTCAAAGAAGTATGCATACGTGTTCGAAAAGTCACTGGAAAGCTCTCGATACCAGGATGATATGGTTCCCCTGGCGTATCCCCAGCTCCCCATATGTTGCATCGCACGCGCGGCAACCTTAATCTCCGCACGGTACAATGAATTATAAAGTACTAGAGTGCCCAAGGATGGGAATTCAACTTTGCTCCTGTGGGGCAATCGCATAGGAAATCCCTCGTCTCGCATTTCGAGGAATGGGTTTCCTGAACAAGAGGCTAGTTCTGTTCGATCGTAAGTTTGGCTAGGCAAATCATGACTGTAGCCTAAACCGAGAAACGGCCCGATGGAAACCCTGTGCGTTGGCACCCAAGTGATGGTGTGCTCCTTGGTGTACTGGTCAACAAGCAGATATTGCACCAGGGACACGAGAGTGTCTTGCTGGATTATATCGTCTGATAGGTCGGGTTGGTCAATTTCTGTGTACTTCTTATACTCATCAAAGTACAACCGACACAAGATGGGAAAAGGTATAAGGTGTTTGGGTCCAACTCCGACACTAGTGGGTTTTGATCGAGGGTAATGAATCCGAGTGGGAACAGGAATGGTCCCGGCATTGGTATCATAGAATAGTACTACAGGAATCTCAGCGTGGAACCTGGCTGGACGAAGAAGACCGAAGTATGCGAAGATTGCCAAGAGAACAACAGATGCAGGCACAGAAATCCATAGCAGAAGTTCCTCTCGCTCTTTCACCTCGAAGCAGTTGTACACCGCTGATGCCACACAGTTCAGAAGAAGACCAAGCAACAAGACGATTAGTATCAATTCTAGGGTGCTCCTACGTTCTTCTTCAATCTGTGAGATGTCTAATCTGGCTTTTTCGCTCATCTGTTACGTACTCTTCCGATCGCATCATCATTGCTCAGCAGAGAGTTGAGGTGGGATACTACTTCGCTGATACGCCGCTCAATTCGGCCTTTTACTGCAAGGGCGCAATGTGAAGCGTTGAAGAAGCTGCAGTCAGAAAAACAAGAAGGTTT
>CAZWPV010000087.1:0-8635 GCA_964635485.1 uncultured Anaerolineales bacterium | reverse complement strand
CTCCCTATAGAGTTTTTCAGAAAGTGATACCTACCTCTCTGTCTCCACACCACCATTCATACGCACCTCGAACTCCGGCAACCCCAATGACCGAGGTACATAGATAGTTGCCTCCAGACTGGAAAAGGAGCGATTCCCATCGATTCAAAGCTATCCTACCCCTGCTCCTGCTTGCCGGGCGCTAGGCGGATCACGACCTCCGGCAACCCCAGCGACCGACGCAACTCTTGTGCAGCCACCTTGAGAACCGTCTCCATGTCCAACGTCTCGCGCACGCGGGCCGTGACCTCTCCGACCAACTGCTCGCGGGCGGCACGACGCTGGGTCTCATCGAGCAACCGCAGGTTCTCGGCGGCCAGGGCCACGCGCTCTGCAACGGCCTCGATGAGGACGATCTCCTCCTCCGTCCACTGTCGCGCGTTCTCGTCGTGGACGCCCAAAGCACCGATAACCAAGCCGCGCAGTGTAATGGGTGCGACTAAGGCCGAGCGTTCTCCCGCTGCGCCGCCGTCACCCGTCAAGGCTAACACCCCTTGCCGCTCCGCGACCTGCTGCACCTCGGACAGCAGCGCGTCGCCCAGGAGTTCTCTTCCCGGAACCTCGGTCTCGTAGGCGGTCACTTTTGTGGACTGCAAGTACCCAGACCACGACTGCTCCATATAGCGGCGTTGAGTGGCCTCCACCTCCCTGAGGGCCTCCTGCATTTGCTCGAACAGGCGGCGGTTTTCGACGTAGCCGCTCAGCCGTCTGACGACGTCACCCAACAGCGCGCTCTCTTCGTCGCGGAATTCGTGTTCCTCAATATACGCCACGGTCACTTGCCCTATGCGCTCGCCGCCGACCCGCAGCCCGCCAACCATCTGGCATGGTAGACCGATCGCCTCGGAGGCACCATAGACTTGACCTTCGAGCTCGATCGCCGCCACACACTCGTCCGAAAACTGCATAGCCGAGGGTAAATGCTCCGCCACCCAACGCAGGAGATCGGGCACCTGCGGGGATTCGTCTATCTTGCGTCCGATCTCGTTGAGCAAGTCGAGCTCACTGATGCGCCCGCTCAGCAGGGAACTCGCACGCTGCTGCTCTTCGAACAGGCGGGCGTTCTGAATCACGTTCGCCAATTGGTCAGCCATCGTCTGCAGCACAGAGATGTCCTCATCGCTGAAGGCTGCCTCCTGTGCGCTCTGGATCGTCAGCGCGCCGATGGCCTGACCGCGGCTGACGAGGGGCAACGCTAGTTCGGAGCGCGTCTCCGGCAAGAAGGGGTTTTCAAAGCGCACGGCTTCCTCACCCACGTCCAATGCGATGCGCGCCTGCTTGTTGGCGACGCACCAACCGATCATCGATTCGCCACCGATCTCAAGCCGGTGTCCCTGTGCCAACATCTGCCGTCCCGCCTCGCCGGTGGCCGCCCGCAACACCGCCCACTTGCCGCCGGGCTCGTCCCCCGCCCCCTCCTCGTCCACCAGGAACAACCCAGCATAATACAGGCCGAACCGATCCTGCACCAGATCTACGACCTGCTGAATCAACTCATCGGGATCGAGGATGCTGCTGGCCACGCGCGAGACCTCCGCCGCCGTCCGGAGCCGAACTGCATAGTCCCTGGTCTGCTGAACCAGTAACGCCCCATGCAACGCGCCGCTGAGTTCCTGGCGCAGCGCCTCGTATACATCCGCATCTCGCGGTCCCACCTCGAACAGGGCAACCCCCAACTGGCTCTCTCGCATGTACAGGGGTACGACTACAAAGCTGTACCACCTATCCTGCGGCAGCATCCCGTCCGGCACCAGTTGGCGGGTGGGGAAACGTTGTCCCTCGGGTTCCAGCTCGACGCGCTGGGGGTCCAAATTAGCGTCGTACACCAAAACCAACCTGGACCACTCGGGAGCCGGCTGCGGATATTCATAGTGCGTAGGATTCTCGTACAGCGAGAGGTAGCAGCTTGGGATGCCGAGGCGCGGCAGCGACTGCCTCAGTACATCCACCAACTTGCCCACGCCAGATGCCGTGACCAGGGCTTCTTCGATTTCACGCAACGTTTGCGTTTGACTTTCTGCACGCAGCATCTGGCGCGCTCGCGCCCGCTGTGCCGTCTGTCCAATCAGCACGTTCGCCTGCCGCCACAGTCCTTCGGCCTGCATCCGTGTCTCACCCTCAAGGTAAGGAAGCGTACTGCCTCGCAGCATCCCTACGGCAACCTGCCACGCATCGACATACTGCCCTGGATCTGTCGAAATGGCCTCACCCACCGTCATCACCTGGCGCAGGATATCTTCCAGCTCTGACAGAAACGAACCCGACGCCTTACCGCCCTCCACTTCGGCGGCAAAACCATCCAGCAGCCGCTCGGTCCATTCGGAAATAGCCTCCTCGGGGCGTTGTCCAACAGCCTGCAATATAGTAGAGAGCCAACGCACCCGTTGCGTCGCTACAGCCTCCTTCAGCGTCCCCCTCCCTGAAGGGCGCTTCGCCGTTTCCACTGCCTCCGCCAACGCCGAGCTCAGGCAGCCACAAGACCGGCGTATCATCAACTTGGAGGGCACGTCCACTTTTTGAGGGACTTGCTCCCCCTTCATCAGCGCCAGCAACGTCTCGGTCGCTTGATAGCCTACCTCGCGGAACGCCGGCGCCACCGATGTAACTGGCGGGGTGCTGGTTTGGGCATATACGGTGTCATCGAAACCCACGAGGGCCACATCGTCGGGAACGCTGATCCCCCGCGCTTGCAGGACCTCCAGCGCGATGAGAATCAAGCCGTCGTTGGCTGCTACGATAGCGTCAATGTCAGTCGGCGGGCGCAGCTCTCGCTCGTCAAGCAGCTGTCCCATCGCATGCTCAGCCGTTTCATTACCCCAAGGGCCAGGAGACGTAACGAGATCGGGATCGAAGGGTATGTCGTGCGCCTCGAGCGCCTCGACGTAAGCCCGATACCGCTCCTGGGCGTAAAAGTGACCCCCTGGACCACGGATAAAGGCCACGCGGCGACGCCCATGCAGCTCGATCAAGTGATCGATGGCCTCACGCATGCCGTTGTAACTCTCCATCAGCAGGCTGGGGACGCCTTCCAGCGTCCTGCCTATACTCACCACCGGCAAAGGCCGGTAGTGCTCGTGAAAGGCCGCGATCTCTTCAGCGGTCATATAGTTGCCTATCGTGGAGGCCCAGGAGACCACGCCGTCCACATTTTCCGGGGTGACCAAATCGTAGAGAATGTTGGCCTGTGCGTCGAAACCGGTGGGATAGTGCGGGCTTGCCCCCACAAAGCAGAGCAAGTTCACCCTGTGCTTCTGGGCCGCCTCGAGCACCCCGGACCACTGGAGCAGGGAGACACCAGTGATAGAAGGTGCCAAATAGGCAATAGTCGGACCGGCATTTTTCCGCTTGACAGTTCTCGTTTTAGCCATCGTCTTCCAGTAGCCTCCCTAAGGAAAAGGCGAGATTGGCATAGCGCTACACAATCTAGATCGAGACACAGGAAGTCATTCCGCAACCAATCCTGACCCGTCGCCGGCATCTTCTGGCTCGCCGCCATCGTCTGACTCGTCTCCCCACGCGCCGATACCCAGACGCACGTAAGCCCGTGAGCCCTTCAGTGCCCGGTTCAACTCCTGCGCCGCGATCTGCAGCAGCATCTCCATATCCGGCGCGCGCTGTAGGCGATCCGCGATATCGCCCACCAAGTGCTCGCGAGCCGCGCGAAGCTGTGTGTCTTGATAGAGTCGAGCGCTCTCCATTGCAATGCCCAGTTGGTCGGCCAATTCATGCAACATAGTGACCTCATCATCTTGCCACTCGCCGGCATTGGCGGGCTTGTGCGCGACGATCGTTCCGATGACGACCCCGTGCACCTCGACCGGTAGCTCGACTTCCGGCAACCCCTCTGCAGACTCAACGCGCTGCCCATCACCCAATAGTCGGGTCACACGCCCTTGCTCAACCCCATAGTGATAGCCGGTGATGGAGCGAGCATGCAGCAGATCAGCCCAGGCCTGACGGCTCAGCTCGCCGTAAGCGCGCCGCTCTGCCTCCAGAGCGGCCTGGCTTTCAGCAAACAGGCCAGCGTTATCGATGGCCACCGCCACCTGATCGGCCAGGGTCTGCAACACGGCGATGCTCTCTTCATCGAAAGCCCTCGGACGATCGCTCTGTACCGTCAACGCACCGAGCACCCGGTCGCGCGAGCGCAGGGCCAGGGCCACCTCCGAGCGCGTGTCCGGCAACTCTGGCGTGGCCAGGTGCACGGCGTCTGCGTCGACTTCCTCCACGACGCGCGCCTCGGCGTGGCTGACACTCCAACCAATCATGCCTTCACCCACTGCGATCCGGTGACCGCGCGCCAGCATGGCCCGCCCGGCCTCGCCGGTGCCGGCTCGCAACACGGCCCACCTGCCCGCTTCGTCCACCAGAAACAGACCCACATAGTACAACTCAAACCGCTCTCGAATCAACTCGACGACATGCTGAATCAGCCGGTCTACATCGAGGATCGAGGTGGCGGCGCGACCTACTTCGGCCGAAGCTTGCATCTGCAGGGCGCGGCGCTGCAGGTCTACCCTACGTTGTTCCAAGTTTTCCAGCGTCTCTTGCAACTGGGCAGCCATGTTATTAAAGTCGTCGCTCAACCGGCCGATCTCGTCCGCCGTCGTCACCTTAGCGCGTCGCCCATAGTCGCCGCTTGCCACACCCTCGACCACAGATACGAGCCTGCCAATCGGGAGTGAGATACCATGCCGGACGAAAAGAGCTACGATTACCAAAATCACCAAACCGAGCGTGACAAATACGATGGCTATGGTGGTTAACAACTGACCTTGAAAGACACTCAATTGCCCCAAATCCACTGCAACACCAATAGTGGCAATTACTTTATCATGCTCCACAAGGGGGGCATAGGCCAAGCCATACGGAGTGCCATCTGAGGCGGATAAGAGATCGTCGGCAATGACGGTCTGCCCGCTCATCACTTGCTCGCTGGCGGCCTCGTCAAGCAAGACGGGGAAAAGTTCCCCCAGCAGTTCTGGCGTTGGAAAGGCCTGAGCCAGGACCTGCCCATCGGCGACGACCGCAAGGTGAACATCCTCACGAGAAAAGTTGACCTCTTGCAAAAGCTCATCGTTAACTTGGCGCGCGGCCAACAGCGCCCCAATGACCCCACGTCCAGGACTGCGCAGCGGAACAGCCGCAGCCAACCAAAGAGCCGGGCCATCCACCTCAAATATGATGCCCGTCGCTTTGGTACCGGTGCCACTCATAGCCGTCGCGAGTAGCTCATCCTGTTGGGGAGAAACTATGATGTCTCCCCCTCTTTTCTGTACTCCCGTGACATAGACGCCACTCGAGTCTACTATGGCTACGCTATCCAGGTCAGCCCCCAACATGCCAACCACCATCATCGACCTGATATCGGCAGGGCTCTGGCCCTCCGCCAGAGCATCTTGCAACGCAATCCGGCTTAACAGATAATCTGCCGATTTCAGTATATCTTGCCTGGACTCTGCAAACCGGCTTTGGATGACCGCCGCTTCCTCCTTGGCGCGATTCTGCCCCACCTGGACAATCAACCGTCTCACGGCGGCGCGCCCGACGACCCCGACGACAACCTGCAGTATCAACAATGCCAGAACCACCACCAGGATCGATTTGAAGCCGATCCCCAAGCTCTTGAAGAATTGAGACAACCTCATACTGTACCCCTCGGTGTTTGTGCCGGAAAGTCCGGCATAAGGTACGCGAATCCGGATCGGATTATTGCAACATAGCTATCACTTTGACCTCGCCCAGCGCCGCCTAGCCCCGCTCCGAAAGCAGCCAAACGATCAACGGCTGCGCGTCCTTCTCGCCAGCAGCCAGATAACCGACCCCGACCGGGCTGGTCATAGGATAGGCCGGGCCATCGCCGCCACGTCCAAAGCACCTTCGAGTAAGCCTGGCGCGCCGGCTTGATCCCTGCCAAGACAGCCGTCCAATGTTTCAGGCCAAGCCAATGGATAGAGTCCTCGCAAACCAACCTGCGTTCACCGCACCGTCTAGTCGGCATCCGCTCCCAAATGAATCGTTACATCATACAAGTCCAACGCCTCACTGATTTCACGCGCGGCGCTCTGCAGGACGGTATCCAAATCCAGCGTCTCACGCATACGCCCTGTGACATCACCGATCAGCCGCTCGCGCGTGGCGCGGCGCTGGGCCTCGTCCATCAGGCGCAAGTTCTCGACGGTCAACGCGACCTGCTCGGCAACCGTCTCCGCCAGAGCAGTCTCTTCCGATGTCCACTGCCGACGGCGACGCGTTTCGTGTAAGGTGAGCGTACCTATGACCTGCCCACGCAGTTTCAGAGGAACTGCCAATACGGTCTGGGAGGGCGCAGACTCGGCCTCGGCACCTGACGGAGCAGAGTCTGTCGCAACGGCCCGCTCGTGTAACATCGCGGCGCGCCGTGCATCGCGCAGGAGTTTGCCGTCCCCATCCTCCAGTTCAACCCCCGGTTGCACGTAACTGGCCCGCGTCACCGGCCTGACGCTGAGGAACTCTTCCCACGCCTCGGCCAAATAACGACGTTGAGCGGCCTGCACCTCCCTCAGAGCGGCGCCGGACTGAGCAAAGAGCCGGGCGTTATCGAGCGCCACCGCAACCTGATCGGCCATCATCGCCAGGACGGCAACGATGTCCTCGTCAAAGATGTCTTCCTGTGTGCTCTGCACGCTTAACGCGCCCAAGATACGCCCACGTGAGTGCAATGGCAGGGCGGCCTCCGAACGCGTGCCCTGCAGAGGCGAGTCGGCGATCAAAGCTGCTTCCTCTTCACCCGATATGACGACAGACCGCCGCTCAGTGATGCACCGGCCGATGGCGGATGCCTCGTCGAGAGCCAGCTCGTAGCCCTGCTCCGTCAACTGTCGCCCGATGGAGCCAGTCGCCGCCCTGAGTCTCACAAACCGCCTGCCGGCCTTCTCAGCGGCCCCATCGAGGAGGAACAACCCCGCGTAATGAACGCCCATACCGCTGAACTCTTTCTGAATTTGGTTGACCACCTCGACCGACAGCGCCTCCGGGTCCAAGATAGAGGAGCATGCATGGGCAACCGCGGCGTTCGCCCGCAACTGCTTGGTCGTTTCCTCCAACGCCTCTGTCTGCGCCTGCAACTGGCGGTTGGCCACGCTGGCCTGGGCCAGGGCATCCACCCACCCACGGTTAAACGACCACAGGACCATCGCCATGCCGACCACGCCAACCAGAAAATCGCCCGCCTCGGTCAGCCAGTACGTCGGCGAGGCCGGGTCGACGGGCTCCGTCGTGAAAATCCCCAGGCTAAAGGCAAAAGCAAAGAACACGTAGGTCAGGATACTGATCCCGCCAGCCGCGAAACCGGGCCACTGCCCCAACAGAACGAACGCCAGCGCCGGGAGCAACACCAACCAGATACGCCCACTGCCGCTCAATCCGGCCAGCGAGAGGAGGTAAAAGCCCATCAAGTAGGTGAGCAACAACATGATGCTGGCGCGAACGCGATAGCCCAAAGCACGCCAGCGCCAGGCGACCAACAGGACCAGCCAACTGGCCAGGAAGGGCCACATGTCACTCCGCTGCAGCGGATTGGCGCCTACATCGGCCAGTCCGCCTATGTAGATCGTCAGCATCGCGATGAAGCCAACGCCGGCTCCGGCCAACAGCAAATAGTCCAGTAATATAGCGCGGTGACGCTGGACTTCACTTCTCCAATCAGATACGGTCTGTCTATTCATCAGCACTCCCCCGCGTCGCTTCGGACGGTCGAGGCACTCCCATCACGACGCTTCGAGACCTAGATCGATAGAAACGTGGGGCACTCCCATAGCACGCGAGATCTCTTCTGCCGCTGCCTCCAGTGCCTGCTCCAAATCTACGGCCCGGCGAATACGGTCGACCATCTCGCGAGCCTGTTGCTCTTGCTCGGCACGCCGTTGAGCTCTCTCCAAGAGTTCGGCTCGTTCCAATGCCACAGCCGCCTGGTCGCTCAGAACCTCGTAGAGGCGCAGGTCAGACTCGGGAAAGGGCCCAGGAGTGGCGCGTAACACGACCACCTGGCCGATCACCCGCTCTCCAGAGCGCAATGGGATGTTGACCAACGCCCTTGCGCCCGTCGCTTGAAAGACCACCCGGGCGCTGCGGGGCAGACGATCATCCTTATTCACATCAGCTACCGTCCACAAGGTGCTCACCATCTCAAGAGGAAAGGGGCTCTCCGCAATCGGAAGCCGCAGGCCGGCTTGGAACTGAGGCTCCCGATCTCGCCGCCACACTCCCAGGTATAGGAGAGCCTCGGGCTCGCCGGCGGGTGAGAACTCGAACCTGACCACGAGGCACCCATCGGCGTCTGTTTCACCCACGGAGGCGATGATGGCATCGGCCACTTCGGTCGTCGTCGTCGCCGTGGTCAGGAGACGGCTGGCGCGATAAACAGGGCTCGTCGCCTCCAGCAGGGCAGCCTCGTCGGAGATCCGCCGGGCGTTTTCGATAGCGATGGCCACCTGGTTAGCCATCGACTGGAGCGTGCGCACGTCGTCCTGGTCAAAGGCGGCCTCCTCCGTAGATTGGACGTTCAGCACGCCCAGCAACCGATCGCCAACCATGAGCGGCAGCGTCATCTCGGAGC
>CAZWPV010000086.1:0-8661 GCA_964635485.1 uncultured Anaerolineales bacterium | reverse complement strand
CGCGAGAGCGCTGAGCACTGTAGTACTGGAGGATACCAGGGCTGAATTTAGAATATAGTCCTGGAAACGGTACTCTTCACTGAACATTAACTCGTAGAATTGTGTGCTGAATTGGGCCGGAATGGGTATGAGTGGATCCATCAGCGCATCAATTTTATTAAAAGTCATCCCCACAATACAAAAAAAAGGCCAGATAAACACAAGCGCAAGGGCAGCCGCCAGTACGGTTGTTACAATGGCCCGCAGACGAAAGAGCCCGATTTTTGAGCGAGCCCCTTGGGCTGACAAAGCAGGTGTTATCATCGTGGTCCAGCATCCTCCAAAGGAACTTTACAAAATTACCGGGGGAGCAACTCCCCACTCCCCCGGTACATTCGTCAAGCCATACAACAGGGGCAGACGTATACCCCGTCTTTGATCAGAACGCGTTCTGCTCGATGTCCGCAACAGCCTGCTCGTAGGCCGCGTCGAGGGCCTCGTCGAGGGTGATTTCCCCAGCCCACGCTGAGGCAAATTGCCCGCCCCAGGCGCTTGTGACAAGCTGTGTCGTCCATGACTCCGAGTAACTGGGCAGGCGGTTGGCCGCGTCGATAAAGATCTCACCGGCGATTTGCCCGCCGAGATAATCTTTGGGTTCGTGGAACACATCAGCGTCCCAGGCCGATTTCATGGGCGGCAAAATCCCGGTATCCACAAACCGTTTGGCCATCTGGCCATCCCCATCTTCAAAGTACAGGTACAGCAGGACGTCGACCGCTAGGTCGACGATGGGGGATACCTTGGGGACTGAAGCGCTGGTGCCACCCCAGGAGGTGGTGCGTGGGGAATCTGCCGTCATACCCGGCAAGCTCGTCATCCGCATGGGGGAATCAGCCAGCCACTCCGTATCCTCGGCGGTGCCCTGGAAGTGGATGCCGTACAGCCAGTCGGGGCAGAACTGCGTCAGCACTTGTCCCTCTTTGACCATGGCAACCTGGTTACCCCAGTCGATGTCCATCCAATAATCGTGGAAGAGCATCCAGTCGGCGGCGGCCTCTTTGAAAGCCGGGTCTTTTAGTATTGGATCACCATTCTCGTCCGTCCACCAGATCCCCAAGTCCATCATGCGGGCTGGCAGGTTGGTGCAGCTCAAGCAGTCCATGATGACACCAATAGGCCGCCCGTCTGGCATCTCCATACCAGTCTGGTCAGCAACGTCTTTGGCAGCATCCAAGAATTCGGCATAAGTGTTTATGGTCGAGAGATCGTAGCCGTATTCCTTCCACGCTCTATCGTGATAAAGCATCACGACGGGGTGCACATCGTGGGGCGCGCCGTAATACTTGCCGTCTTTGCTATAGCGGTCAAAACGGGTTGTCAGCACTTGTTCAGCATAAGGGCTGGCATCCAGCGCGGGCTTCAGGTCGATGAAAGGGATGATGTTGTCATCGCCCTTCAAGAACCCGACAACATCATCCGCGTTTTGTTCGATGATGTCAGGGAAACCGCTGCCAGCCATCAAGGTCGCTGGGAACTTTTGGGTCATCGCGTCGCGGGACATGACCTCGTAAGTGAGATCGATGTTAAACTTCTCATTTAACTCGTCAACGCGCGTTGAGTATTCAGGCTCGTGATTCTCGGCCTGGAACCAGAACAGGAACGGGGTTGGCCCACCGGAAGATACGTCAAGGGTTGGCGCTGGCGCCTCCGACACGACGGTTATGACTACCTGCTCCCCTTCCTTCTCGACGACCTGCGTCACTATTTTTTCCGTCGGCTCCGTCGTAGGGCAACAAGCTGACAAAGCCAAAGCCGCGCCGGACAAACCGGCAAGCTGCAAAAACTCACGGCGATTCAATCGTTTCTTTTCCATTTGTTTCTCCTCCATTCAAGAGTATTCAAAAAACAAAGTTACAATAGGTATTTCGGTGACACCATCACTTAAGGATGGGGGAATTATTAGTCATTGACTCAAATAGGACACCTCCTTTCTCACCGATAAAAAGGGAAGCAGCACAACTTGCCCGCCGCGCCCCACGGACACTACGTCCGCCTGCAAGACTTTGCGCACGTTGGTCCACACCGTAACCCAGGCGTGTCATCGCTGTCAAAACGCGCTCTCGCGTTTCTGGCTTGACGTTTCCTTCGTTGTTGAGCATCCGAGAAACCAGGGCGTAGGAGACGCCAGCCTCGCGCGCAACGTCGATAATGGTTACATGATCGGAGTTCTTCACTGAGGTTCCCTTGGCAAATCCAAACGGAATGCAAACGCTTACTTTTTTGCGTCGTATCTGATCTGTAAGGAGCTTTTTAGGGTTGAGTTGCGACTTGCAAGCGTTCACAAAAGGCGGTTTTTCGTGGTTGTTGAGCGTTGAAGCGTGGTATGTGAACGTTTGCATTGGTATTTTACCACATCATGGCGGGTTTTGTCAAGTAATTATGTGAACGTTTGCAAATGTGCATGGTATCTATGCGTGTGGAGGAAGTAGGACTCCGTTTCACCGAGGAGGACAACACAGGTCTACTCGGCTTGCTCAACAAACAGGAGCACTCCTAGCCTGGAGGTGTTCTGGTACGACTGGTGGGTTGGGTCATTCCAGGTAACGACACTATCTCGCACACCATCGCCATCTTTGTCGTCGTTAACCTGGAAATCGAACCCGATCTGCACGCCTTCCTGCGGCGTGACCGCGTCAAGTTTGATCGCAAGCTCGACGACATAGCCGCCCGGTACGATCCGCGTCGCGCTGGTAATCAGTTCAGGCGCTGCCGCACCATTAAAGCTCTGTTCGTTGTCAAAATTGATGCGGTACTGTCCGTCGTCCACTTGATACCATGAAGTCTTGGCGTTGTTCTGATCCACAAAGACCTCGAACGAGTCTTGCTCCCAAGCGTTGGAGGATGCTTTGCTCAGCAGACTGTCGGACACGACGGCCAAGACATAGAGATGTTCGTCATCCCATAGCGTCTTGACCCGCGCCGTCGCGCCGCTCTCACCCACAACCCAGACAGATGTCTCGTCCTCGACCGCGTCGGCCCACACAGCGTCTTCGTTCCCGTCGATGACGGGCGTGCCCCTGACGGCGACGGTCAACCTGACTGCCTCGGCAAGATCCAACGTTCCAAAGTTGGCCGTGCTGATATCTTGGCTGTAGGTCGGGTCGCTCCACGAGTATGGGGTATCGGGCTGGCTGCCACCGGTGATGCGCAGGTCAAAGCCGATCTGCCCACCAGTGGTTGCTGCAGTGGTCAGCGGGAATGCAACCTCCAACCCATACCCGTCCGCCTTGGTTTGGACGGCGTATACCATGCCGTCGGATGGCGTGCACACGCCATCCTGGCACATATAGTGCACGTCGTCGTCCTCATAGGCCGCGGTCTTGGCATTGTTCTCGTCGATAAAGACCTCGATCTTGTCACCCGAGTCCGGGGTCGAGCCCTCCACATCCACATACAGGTATAGATAATCCTCGTCCCACAGAGTCTGGAAGTTGACCCTGAGGGGCGCGGTCGCTTTGAGCCTTATCCAAGATTGCATAGTCCAGACGATCTCGGGATATCCATCGATGGTCGGCGTTCCAGCGGCAATGGTCATTCGCTGGACGGCCACGGGCAGTTTCGTTGGGTCGACGACGCCCCAGTAGGCGGGCTTGGCCTGTAGCTGCTCGTCAAAGAGCAGCGGCAGGTTGATCCGCGCGATAGGAAAGGTCTTGAGCCACGTGCGATCGTCGGCTAAACCCCAAAACGTCACTGATTGGATGTGATCGGCTTGGCGTTTAAAGACGTCAAACACCGCTTTGTAGCGCTTGCCTTGCCTGACCAAGATTTCATCCGGCACAGTCGTGTACGAGTCCGTATCGTTGGTGTAGATGCTCATATCCAACTCGGTGATGTGCTGCTCTACGCCAAGCTCCGCAAACATCAGGATCGTATCCTCGATCACCTCTGCCGACGGAGCCCCAATGGTGATGTGCATCTGGTGGCCCACGCCATCGATTGGCACGCCTTGCGCTTGTAGATCGCTCACCACGTTGTACAGGCAAGTGCGCTTCCGCGGCTCTGTGGTGCCATAGTCGTTGATAAGCAGCACAGCGTCCGGTGCAACCTCGTCTGCCACCCGGAAAGCCGTCACGATATAGTCTGTGCCGGTGAGATCGTACCATTTCGTCCGGCGCATGCAGTCCGAATTACCTGGATCGATCACCTCGTTGACCACATCCCAAATGTGGACGTCGTCCTTGTAGCGACCGACGACCGCGCGGATGTGGGTCTCTAGGCGCTGCAGCACCAGTTCCTTGTTCTCTGGCGTTGCGGCCAGGGGGTTGCCCTCGCTGTCCTCAAACATCCACTCTGCGGCCTGCTGGTGCCACACCAGCGTATGGCCATGAATCGCCTTGTCATTTTCCCTGGCGTACTGAACCAGCTTGTCGGGGCCTGCCCATCTGAACTCTCCTTCGGACGGCTGGATCGAACCGGGCTTCATCGCGTTTTCGGCCGTAAGGCTGTTAAAGTGGCGTGTCATTAGGATGTTGTGCTGCTCCTCATCGATTAGGTCCGGTGTGATCGCCGCACCGACCACAAAGTAGGCGGAGAGCGTCTCGTACACCGAGGGGATATCGACCTGGGCCGAAGGCCCTGATGTGCGCGTGATGGTGATATCGTCGACGTAGAAATCAACCAGTGCGGCGTCAGGGCTCTCTACGTACAGCAATAACTCTGAAACCTCGCCGCTGTAAGAGTACTGCCCCTGCAGATAGACCCACTCGGCGTCGGTTACGCCTTTTTCTGCACTGGGCGCAATCCATTCGTATTTGGTACCTCCACCCACCGGTGTGCGCTGCATGGTGATGACCACCCTGCTGTCGGGCTCTCCCTCGGCCAGCCTCACGTATGCGCTGATCTCGTACGAACTGCCTTCCTTTAGCATCCCCATCACATCGACGGTTGCGCCAGCCCACTCGGCCTTGCGGTCTGTCGTCAGAAGGCTGTAGGAGCCTGAGTGAACGACATCGGTGGCAACGCTGACCGACGCTTCGCCGCGCGGCACCCAGCCTTGCGTCGTGCCGTCTTCAAAGTCGTACTCTGTGGGCGCCTCGAGCGCAGCAACTAGCTTGGGAGTTGCCGATGGCTCTAGCGTGATAACTTTGGTGGACTCCACTGTTGCGGTCACGTCGGGCTGTGGTTTGGGGCCGAGCAAGAGGCCAACGATAACCGCAATCGCCACAAACGCGATAACGGCAGAGAGCCAGATCTTTTTTGTGCGCAGTCTCTTAAGCATTCTTAATCTTCTGTGTTGGCTACCTTGTTCGTCCATTCGGATTCCTAACAGGTGAATCCTGATGGGGGCATCACCCGCTAAACTTGCTTGGATGAATCAAGTAGCCAACACAGGCTATATATTCTCGTCCCCTGTGTACTTGTGACACTTGACGAACACGTTGCCGACATAAACGTCCTTGGGCTCTTCGCTCGTGCATATATCCATTGCGTCAGGGCATCTTCCTGCGAATTTGCAGCCTTTTCTCAAGTATTCCTCGTGTTCCAACTCTGTGAGCGAGATTCTCTCAGACCAGCGCTTGGTGGGATCTGCCTCGGGCACCGATTCCCTGAGAAGCTTTGTGTATGAGTGCTTGGGGTTCATCAGCACTTCTTCTACAGGCCCCATTTCGACGATGTTCCCTCTGAACATGATGGCGATGCGATCGCTCACATAGTAGGCGGTCGCCAGATCGTGGGTGATGTACAGCACGCTCACGCCAGACTCGTCCCTGAGCTCTTTGAACAGGTTGACGATCGACATTCTCAAGGAAGCGTCGACCATGGAAACGGGCTCATCCGCGATCAGGAGATTTGGGCTTGTCAGCAAAGCCCTGGCTATGGAGATCCTCTGTAATTGCCCGCCGGAGAACTCGCTCGGGTACCTGCCAGAGAATTCTTCATAGTTGAGGCCTACAGCATGCAGCTTGTCACTGATCAGGTCTATCTCTTCCTCTTTGCTTCTCGTCAACTTGTAGTTCTGGATAGTCTCGAAGAAGTACCGGTCGACGATTCGGAGCGGGTTGAATGTTCCAAACGGGTCCTGAAAGATCGCTTGCACGCCCTCTGTAAACCAGATCTTTTTGTTTCCCGATTTCTCGCCCCTTTTGCCCTTGTGCACGATGTCACCCGAGGTTGGCTTCTCAAAGCCCAGTATTATTTTGGCAGTAGTCGTTTTCCCACATCCGCTCTCACCGGCCAGGGCAAAGATCTCTCCCGGGTTGATGTGAAAGGACACATTGTCAACGGCCGTTATCCTGATTCTCGAGAGCACACTTCCCAAGGAGAAAACCTTTGTCAGATTGTTGACTTCAAGCAGCTTTTCCATTTTCTCCTTCTCCGATTAACCAGCAGGCAACTCTGTGATTGGGTTCCAGTCTCGTAAAGCCCGGCATCTGCTCGCTACAGATATCCAGGGCGTAGGGGCACCTTGGGTGGAAGGGGCAGCCGCTGGGGAGGTCTGCAAGAGAAGGTGGATTTCCGGGTACGCTCTCTCGCGTCGTTTTGTCTCCAAACCTCGGCAGCGAGTTGATCAAGTACTTGGTGTAGGGATGGGCCGGATTGCCGAAAATCGTCTCGGTCGTTGACTCCTCCACGATCTTTCCGGCATACATAATGCCGACCCGATCGGCGATATTGACCTGAACGCCCATGTCGTGGGTCACCACGATGATCGTGTTTTTCAGTTTCGCTTGAATGTCCTTCAAAAGCTGCACAACTCCCCTTTGGACGACGACGTCGAGTGCTGTGGTCGGCTCATCACAGACAATAATCCGAGGTTTC
Organism: uncultured Anaerolineales bacterium; assembly: GCA_964635485.1. Lineage (GTDB taxonomy): Bacteria > Chloroflexota > Anaerolineae > B4-G1 > B4-G1 > JAFGED01. The sequence continues at coordinate 1,863 of CAZWPV010000086.1, read as the reverse complement.
AGAAGCGCTGCCAGGGCGATCGTAACCCGTTGTCTCATACCACCGGACAACTGGTGCGGATAGGCGTCCAATGTCTTGGGCGGCAGTCCCAACTCTGCAATTTGTTCTTTGGCCAGCTCGAAGGCTTCCTCTCTGGTCTTTCCGCTCGCATGGCTTGTGATGAAATCCCGGTAGGTCTCTTTGACCTTGGTCACGGGATTGAGGACGCTCATCGAGCCCTGCGGAACGTAAGAGATGTACTCCCAGCGCAACCTTCTCTTTGTCTTTGGGCTGAGAGAAGTGACATCAATCTCATCGCCAGGCTCCCACCTGTCCCCCTCAGCATCGGGCGGGTAAGGGAGACTGATGGCATTAGTGTGCGTCTTCCCGAAACCATTCACGCGGTAGTAGACCTTCCCCCCGATCAGTCTCAACGGAGGCTCGATGGCGGCGACGAGCGTTTTCAGCAGCGTCGTCTTTCCACAGCCGCTTTCGCCCGCGATCCCATAGACTTCGTTCTCCTGAATCTCGAGATCCACCTCGTCAACCGCTTTCACCACCTTTTGGGTTCCGTGCAGGTCGAGCACATAATAAGCTTTCAGTTTTTCTGTCCTGAGTATCGGTGTATTCATAGCTGCCTCACTATGTTCCGACCCGTTGGATGCGGGTTCGCGGATCCAGGTATTCGCTGATACTGACCGAGAGCCAGTAGAGAGCGATAAACATCAAGAGCGACAAGACCACCGGCGTCAAGACCCACCACCAGCGTCCTAAGAACATAGACTGGTAAAAGATCGCCCAGTTCAGCATCGTGCCCAGGGTGGGAATGTTGATATTGACCAATCCAAGGAGTGCTAGCGTCATCTCCAACCCAATCGCCCATGATATATTATTGATCAAAGTCGAAAAGATCAACGGCATGGCAAAGGGCATGTATTCGTTCAATACCAGTTTGACCGTCCCCGTACCTGAAAGGATGGCAGTCTTGGTGAACTCTCGCTCACGCAAGCTCAAGATCACCGAGCGGATCAGGCGCGCGTCCCATGCCCAGCCGAAAGCCGACAACATCAATCCCAATAATGCCAGGTTCATGAATTTACGCACCATCATGGCTATCATTACTATGATCAGGAAGAGCGGGATGACTAGCAGACTGTCGCTGATAAACATCAATGCCCGGTCGCTTGAGCCTCCTGTATATCCGGCGATCATGCCAACCATGATGGCGATTACCCTTGAAACCGATGCGGCGATGAGGGAGATGATCAGGGAATTGCGCACCGCAAAAGTGGCCTGCCAGAAGATATCCTGCCCGTTCGAATCGGTGCCGAGCAGGTATTCAGCCGACGGCTTTGTATCTTTCGGGACAACATTCCACATAGTAGGGTCGTATGGCGAAAAAAAGGACAGGAAGGCCAGGGCCAGGATGATCAACAGTACGCCGAAGCTGAAGCAGAAGCGATAATCTCTGAATAGATCTCTGAGGACTTTCACGTGACTGAACTCCTTAATAGTATCTCACCCGGGGATCAAACAAGGGATATGTCAGGTCGACGATCAGCATCGCCGTCGTGATACCGACGATAGAAAAGAGGGTGATCCCCATGATCAGGTTGTAATCTCCTCTGATAACGGCGTTATAAAGCAACATTCCCATGCCGGGGTAAGAAAAAACGATCTCTGTAATCAGTGCCCCGCTAAAGATTTGCCCAAGCCCAAGCGCCAGGCCGGTGATTTGCGGCAGTAAGGCGTTGCGAATGACATACTTGCCCACGATGCGGCCTTCGGTAACGCCGCCCAGCTTGGCATACTGGACAAAACTTTCCGCATTGACGTTCTGTACAATCAGCTTCATCGTTTGGAACGTGACTGCCCCTCCCAGGA
>CAZWPV010000085.1:0-8671 GCA_964635485.1 uncultured Anaerolineales bacterium | reverse complement strand
GCTCGGCCAGGTTGCGCACCTCGGCGGCGACGACGGCAAAGCCCTTGCCGTGCTCGCCGGCGCGCGCGGCCTCGACGGAGGCGTTGAGGGCCAGCATGTTGGACTGGGTGGCGATGTCGCTGACCGTGGCGATGATCTCGCCGATTTTCTGGGTCTGCTCGGAGAGGGCCAGGATGTTCTCGGCGATGGACTCGACCCGCTCTTCGATGCGCGTCATGGTAGCGATGGTGTTGCGGACGGCTTGCTGACCGGCGTGAGAGACGTCGACGGTGTGCTGGGAGGCATCCACGACCTCTTGGGCGCGCCCGGTGGCTTGCTCGGAGATGGTCTTGACCTCGTCGACGGTGACGGTGGTCTGGGAGATGGCAGCGGACTGCTCGCTGGCTCCGGCGGCCTGCTGAGTGGTGGCGGCCAGGATTTCGGCAGCGCCTTCGCTCAGATCGTTGGCGGTCTCGCGCACCTGGGTGATCGTGTGCTGCAAGCTGGCCGTCATCTCGTTCAAACGATGCCCTAGTGTGACCAACGGATCACCCGTTGCCCGTTCACCATGGTCCAGCTTGAGCCGCGCGGCCAGGTTCCCCTGTTCCATCTCGGCCATGTGGTCATTGTACTGCTGAACGACGGCACGCAGCCATTCATTCCGCTGTTCCAGGGATTGACGGGTCGCCTGCAGCTCTCGATTCCGCTCGATCACCTCGCGTTCGTTATGACGGGAGTGCTTGAGCACGCGGTCCAGGCTGTGTAGCGCCAGGAACAAAAGCCCCGTTACGCCCGCCACCGTCATGGCAAATTCTCCCAATACTTGAGTTGGTGTCCGGGGCTCGGCAGGTGGCTGGATAATTCCCTGACCTTCGCCGTAGAGCATACCGACCGCAGATATGATGCTCAACACGCCAAAGATGGTGCCTCCATACTTGCCCAAGAGCAGGCCCGCGATGAGCACGACCCCAAAGAAACTGGTGATCCCGGCCCCTCTCAACCCGCCGCCGACAGCCGTTCCATACGTGATGCCACCCCAAAGCGTCAACGATAGGATCAACGCGGCGAGTCGAACGTAGCCAAAACGCAATAGAACCAACAATCCCAAGCTCAAAGCTACCAGGATTCCCTCAAAGGCTATCCCGGACAGATTACGACCCTCGACAAATAGTGGAAAGGGGGCGTAAAGCACGGCGGCTGCCAGAATGATAAACAGGACAATATTGAGCAGACGTGCCAGGCGCGTCTTTTCGTCGTCCTCGAACGTCGGTGCGAGTACGATGCGTTTAAGCCAAGCAGGCACCATCAGTTTCATCAGACCACTTCCTCTTCAATGATCAACCGTTCGTCGGCCAGCAGGGCAGGGAGGTCCAACACCGCCACCGGCGCGCCATCGTCGCGTGTGATTACTCCGCTCACGTATTCCGAACCGATCCCGCGGACTATGTCGGTTATGTCTTGGATGCGGCTGGTGGGGAACGGCTCGATGGCCAGTACGTCATCGGCCAGCAGCGCCACCTCCATCGCGGGCGTCTCGACGACGACCAAGTCCAGGAAGGGGGTTATCAGGTCTTTGTCCTCAGCCTCGACAGGTGCCAGCTCGAAGAAGCGCCGCAGGTCGAGCACCGAGAGGATGTGCCCACGCAGGTTGACCACCCCCGTCACCCATTCGGGCACGCGCGGCACCCGCGTGATCTGCACCGCCGGCCCGATCTCCCGCACGTACTGCACGTCGACGCCATAGACCTCGCAGCCCAGTTGAAGCAAGGCCAGCTCGATTTTCTCCCCCTCTTCTTCCCGAACCGGCGGCTTTGCCAGTTGGGACGCGCGCTGCGCCCAGACGCGCTGCATCAATTCGGGCTCGATTTCGCCGATTCCCTCCAGGGCGGCGCTGGCTTTGGTTATTTGCCGGTGCGCGCTCTCCCAATCGAAAGTGCGTTTCTGGCCTTTGTCTAGATCGTTTTCGCCCATCCCTTTTCCCTCTTTCTCGCCATCTGCGCTAGCTGGCCGCCTCGGCGCTCCACTGTTGCTGTTGGCGGATGACGGCGTTTCGCAATCGACCGGCCGTGATGCCGTCGGCGCCAGGTACCAGGGCGTCCTCGGCTTGCCCTTCTAGCAGACGGCGCGCGTTTTCCAGCGATTTGAGCGCTCTGGATAGTTGACTGTCGGAATGATAGAGATCTGCCAGGCCAAAGTGGCCCGGTACGTGGCGGCGGTCGATATAGACCACTTTCTTCATCGCGTCTATGGCCTGTTCAAGGTGGCCTTGGTGCTGGAGCACGAGCGCCAGCGTGTAATAGGCTTCGAGCACCAACCTGTCCACCTGGATGGCCTCTCGGCACCAGTGTTCGGCCTCCTCCCAATGCCCCAGGTTGGCATAGGCCTGCCCCAGCAGCGCGTACGTAGGCGCGTGGCGCGGCCCAGACGCGACCAATCCCAAGAGCAGATCGCACGCCTGCTCTGAATGGCCATAGACCAGGAGTTCGCGTGCTTGTTCTAGGGGATCGATCTCCTCCTCGACCGGGGCCATCAGAACAGGGGAAGGCTGAACGTCCGGAGGCGGTGGGGCAGGCACAGGCCACTCGATCTTTTTTGCAACCTCTTCAGTCCGCGTGAGCCACGTCCAATCCTTTGGCCGTTCTGTGGTCGCGCCGGTGCGCTGATAAAGAATAGCGCCGGGAAAGTTGTGCGTCTGGAAGCGGCGATATGTGACGAGCGAGTGTTCCGAGTGCCCCACGACCAGCCATCCGCCGTCGGTCAGGGCGTCGTAGAATCGCTCGACGATGTACTGGGTAATCTCTGCGGTGAAATATATCGTCACGTTGCGGCACAAAACCAGATCCAGGAACATAGTGTTGGTCTCGTAGGCCGGATAGACTTCCGCCGCCAGGTTGAGCTGGGCGAAGGTGACCATGCGCCGCACCTCTGGGATCAGTTCGTAGCGGTTATCCTGCTTGCGGAAATAGCGCGGTCTCAGTTGCTTGGCTCGCTCTTCGCGGAAAGCCCAATTGCCGTAGGTCGCCCCACGGGCGCGGGCGAGGGCCTCGGTGTTGAGATCGGTGCCCAGGATAGTGATGGCCCACTCGTCCACGTCGGGCAAGAGCTCGCGCAGCAGAATGGCGATGGAGTAAGGCTCTTCGCCGCTGGCGCAGCCGGCGCTCCAGATGCGCAGAGTGCGCACGGGGCGACGCCGCTCGATGATCTGAGGTAGTACGTGCTTGCGCAGCGCTTCGAACTGGTTGTCGTCGCGGAAGAAGTGAGTCTCGCTGATGGTGAGGGCGTTGATCAGCCGCTCGACGTAGAGGGCGCTGTTCTCGGGATCCTGCAATAGGTGATAATACTCGTCCAGATCGGTGCAGGTAGAGGCGGCGAACGCATGCCACACACCCCGCTCCAGCTCGGCGCGTCGCTTCTCGGAAAAACGCAGGCCGAAATGTTCCTCCGCCAGCTTGCCGAAGCGCAGATAGTCGCCGTGCTCCAAGGATTGGATGGTTCCGACCGCATGCCCTAGACCGCCGTCATTCACGCGTCGCTCCCTTGTTCCACTTCCTCCTGCCCCATCTTCCCGAAAGCTGCACAGTGATCGTGCTTTTCGATCCTCAATGGCTTGAACAGATTTTGCATATCCAGAGTTACTCTCTAGCTTTCGGGAAGATTGTCCGATTTGCTTTTCCGGCGTCGCCTGCGGGCTGGCTTTTTGGACTTGGCAGGAGGCTCTTCCGGCGCGCCTTTTTTCCGAGGCGTCGCCTTGCGCCGCCTGTGCGCTGGCTTGGCTTTGGTCGCCGCGGACGATTCCTCCGCCGCCTTTTTGGCTATGGCCTCCTGGAGCATGTCAGCCGCTTGTGCCAACGCCTGCAACTGGTCGGGCTTGAAGAGACTCTCGTGGTCGAGCATCAGCACTGCGTCATCCGAGACGTACGTCAAGCCCCGAAAGATCGGCGCGTCTCCCAGCTCCTCCGGGAGGATGTCTGCAAGCTGGACCACCTGATCCGCCGACAGGTGGAGCACGTCGGTCACTTCGTCGACGATCAGGCCTATCGTCTGCCCGCCGATCTGTGCGAGCAGGATGGGCGTGTTCAGTCGCAGGGGCGCGTCCGAAAGGCCAAAGTGGCGACGCAGCTTGACCACGGCGACGGCCTCGCCGTGGACGTTGATCACACCCTCGACCACGGCGTCGAGCTGCGGGATGGACGTGACGGCGACCATGTCGATGATCTGCACGATCGGCTCGATGGGGAGGGCGTAGGTCTGTTTGTCCAGCCGAAACGCCACCACGTTTTGTCGTTCAGAGAGGGCCTGCTCAGTATTAGTGTCCACTGATCTCTCCTAGATATCTTCATGCCTCGATTCTTGTCCAAATGAGGCAAGATTTTGCGGGCCTTGATCTTGCCCGACCTCAGTTTTGCTTCGCAAAACTGAGCGGTGTTTCGAGCGCAGCGAGAAACGCCCCTAGTGGGTTTGTTTTACTCTGTTGAGCCGGGCAATTCTTTGGATGGCGGGCATCAGGTCGGTGTTCATCGTATGCTTGGAGACAAAACTGTCGGCGCCAGCGTTCAGCGCTGCTTCCCGATAGTCGTCGGTGTCGAAAAGTGTCAAGGCGATGATACCCAGATCGGGCAGCGACTCGCGCAGACGAGGGATCAGCTCTAGCCCAGGCAGATCGGACATCGCCAGGTCAATCAGGGCCACGTCGGGCTTCAACCCCTGGGCCAGGGCGACTGCGCCTTCGCCACCGCAAGCGGTGCCAACGACGTCGATGTCTTTGCGCTTCTGCAGGAAGCGCGTCGCGCAGTGCAGGAAGGTGGGGTTATCGTCTACCAGCAGGACCGAAACCATAGCCATTTTGCCCATCCAATCCAATGCTAAACACCCCGCACGGGCGTACCCGGACGGGAACTGCTACAATGGTACCATGTCCTGCACGAGCCTGTCTATCCGTAGATCTACGGAATTTTCGTCGGGAACCTACGGAATTGGGTAGAATACTGCGTTTGCGGCAGGATTCTACAAGGAAAAAGCCTCGCGGGAGAATGCGAGGCGAGGGTATCTTGTGAGGAGAGGGGAATAGGAAATCCTATCGCCCTGTCCTTCGCTCAGTCCGAATCTCTGAAACACTACTCTGACGGGCGATAGTAAATTCGGAAGCTGGCAGTGCTCTGTCGCTCGCCGTCTATGTAGAGCGTGACGGTATAACTTCCACCGCCAAGGGGTTCTCCATCCTCATTGGCCAAGGTGACCCAGTGTGTCCCCTCGCTCCCGGCAACTTTTGCATCCCAGACATAGTCCTTCCTGGCCACCTCGGTGCCGTCGCGGGTCCACACCACCGACCAACGCACGCCATCCCTCATCCCCTCATAGTCGAAAACGGCATGCACGACGCGAGTCGCCCAGCCAAAGGGCGACCCCTGCGCCAAGATCGGCGCGCCATCGGGCTGCACACCCAGGGCGATGGTGGTGCCGCCAAAGGCAGGAGGCACAGTCACGACCTCCTCCACCTCCCCTCCAACCGCAAAGCTCACGCGCCCCTGCTCCTCCCCCTCCACCATCACCGCGACCTCATAGTCACCGACGGGGAACGGCTGTCCCTCCGGCATCTGGAAACTGACCTGCGCCAGCCCCTGCGTAGTGCCATCCCACACTCCCATGTGCTCCTGTATCGACGCGCCCTCGTGGTACAGAACGCTGGAAACGTCCAGCCCGGGGCACCATCCCTCGTAGGCATAGCTCAGATAGATCGCCCGAGTGTTGGCCTCGAACCCGTCTCCATCAGATGGCTCGGGCACATCCGATACCCGCAAATCGAAGGCGCGGGGGGCTACATCCAGCACCTGAAACGAGCGCGCCCCCACCACTCGCTCATCGGCATAGACCAGCAGGGTATACTGCCCCGGTTCCACCTCATGCGCCCCGCCGAGCCGAATGCGGAAGCTGGCGTGCTGCGCGTCCTGCCCCCAGGGAGCCTCCGGCTGAGCGGCCACGGCCTCGCCCTCGCACCGCACCTCCCAACGCCACATCGTCACAGGCTGCACGCCCTCCAGCCTGAACTCGGCGACGATCTCGCGCACGCCCAGGCAGAAAGTATCTGTAGCCATCCCACCGTCGGTCATAACCTCCACCGTGGCGTAACTCACCGCAGGCGTTGAGGTGGGAGCAGGCAACGTCTCGATTTTACCCTGCGGGCGAGATAACCACGCGATGGCGACCAACCCCGCCGCGATGACGATGGCCGCCGCACCCCCGACGAGTATCCAGACGAGCGGAGGCCACGCACGCCGACCTGGCTCCTCCGGCGGGCGGACGTTCGCAGGGTCGAGCGGCAGCAGCGTGGTCTCTGGATAGATGCCCGTGCGCTCGTAGACGACGACCGCCCAAAAGCGCATCAGCGCCCGCAGTTGACCACGTTCGGCCTGATCGGTAATAGACGCACCGGCCTGCCTCAAATCGGCGATCAGTATGCGCACGCCGTCCAGCAGCGCCTCCTCGTCCTCGCCGCTCCCCAGTTGATCCAGCTTCTCCTGATGCCTGCGTTGAAAGGCATCCAAAAGATCGCTCATGAGAACCTCCCCGGAAAACGGGCGAACAAACGTCCCATCTCATCCACTGCCGTCTTCAGTCTGCGACCGACCACGGCCAAGTGGCGGTGGCAGGCGCTATCCAACTCCTCGGCCAGCTCGAGCAGGCTCCCAGGGCTGAGGTTTTCCTCCTTCAGCGCATCCTCGATCAGCATCTGCAGGGCAACGATGTCCACCGCCCACCGCTCGCCATCCAACTTGCGGCCTTCGCGCCGCAGCGGGCGGCCCACATACTCGACCTCCTCGGCCAGGTCCGCCAGCTCGTCCACACACCGCTGGCAGGAACGCCACCTCTGCAACAGCGCCTGGCGCTCGGCCGCGCTGAGATCACCCCGCTCGAACGAGACGAGCAAGGAGTGAAAAGGAGCGAGAGCCACCAGCACGTCGTGGATCAGGCGATTCAGCGTCGCCCACTCGGACGCTTGGGCCTGGAGAGAGGTGAGCGCGGCGGCGACCTCTTCCAAGTCGGCCAGCGCCCCTTCGTCGGTCGACAGGGCCTTCTGAAGAGCCTCGCTCACTTCTGCAGCTCTCCGCTCGATCTGGCCGATGGAAGCAATCTCGCCACGGCCGGGCGTTGTCTCAGCGTCGCTCATTCACTCCCTCCCCACTCGGCTACAAGCTCGATAGGCATCTTGTCAATAAGCTGGAGGCCCCATCTTGCCCTACTTATTGAGAAGATACCTGATAGACATTCATCTCAAGCGGTGATTATAGGTCAGATACGCAGGCTTTACAAATCGGCTGACTTGTTGTAAAATGTCGCCCTACAGAACAAGCAAGTGGAGGATTTGATTTGGCTAACACAAAATCAGCGATCAAGCGCCTACGTAGTTCGGAACGCAGACGTCAGCACAACCGTGTGTTTCGCGGGCAGGCCCGCACCGCGGTCAAGAAGGCGCGGCAATTGATCACTCGGGGGAACCTCGAAGAGGCCCGCGAAGCCGTGCAGGTAGCAACCCGCGCGTTGGATAAAGCGGCGGCAAAGGGCATTATCCACAAGAACAACGCTGCCCGGCGCAAGTCACGCCTGATGCAGCAGTTGAATCAGACAGAGAAAGCCGCATAGCCCGGAGGAACTGCGATGTGACCCCTAGAGCTCCGCTGCGACACGCGTGGCGCTCTTTTGTTACCGTTAAAAGCCCGGAAGGATCAGCTCACACTACGAGGAGGTGCGACGATGGAGATTGCCGGTTTCGAGTTCCCTGATGATCTTTACTACGACAAGACACACGGATGGGCTAAGGCTGATGGGAACACCGTCACGCAGGGTCTGACCGACTTTGGCCAGAGCATCGCCCAGGAGATCGTCTTCGTCGAGATCCCCCGCATCGGGCGAGATGTCGAGCAGGGGCAGACCTTTATGTCCATGGAGTCGGGCAAGTGGGTGGGCCGCGTCGAGGCCGTGGCCAGCGGCAAGATCGCCGAGGTCAACGAGGACCTGGAATGGGAGCCTTCCACGATCAATGAGTCCCCTTTCGAGGATGGCTGGCTGGTCAAGGTCGAGGCATCAAATCCCGCCGAGCTGGACAACCTGATGAAGGCGGACTCTGCCGAGTTCAAGGCCTTTATCGAGGAAGAAGCGGAGAAGTATAAAGAAGTCCTGGAGTAGTAGTTTCCGGCCAATAAGTAGCAGTAGGCAAGTAGACAAGGGTTGCCTTGTCTACTTGCCTTGTTTACTCGCATCCCCTCATCCAAGGAGCACTCAATGAAGCTTAACCGTCTCGAAACCGTTCCCTGGCAGGACTCGCAGCTCTTGTACCACGCCCAACCCCGCCTGAACCGCGAGGGGCTGAATCTGCTCTCCCCCGGCTCGCCCTACTTTTGCGTCGGCTACTTCCAGGACGTGGAGCAGGAGGTAGACGTCCCGTTCTGTCGCGAGAACGGCATCCCTGTCTTTCGGCGGGAGGTCGGCGGCGGCGCAGTCTACTTGGACGGCGAGCAATTGTTCTACCAACTGGTGATCCGGCGCGATAATCCATTGACCCCCGCTAGCAAGGATGCCTTCTACCGCAAGTTCCTGCAAGCCCCCATCGAGGCCTACCGCGCGTTGGGCATCCCCGCCGAGTACAAGCCGGTCAACGACATCGTCGCCAACGGGCGCAAGATCTCTGGCAACGGCG
>CAZWPV010000084.1:0-8794 GCA_964635485.1 uncultured Anaerolineales bacterium | reverse complement strand
TCAGCGCCACGTGGTAGCCCATGTCGCGGTAGTACTCGGCCAGCGTGATGCCGGTGTAGATACTTGCCTCGCGCGCGGCGACCGGCATGTTGGAGGTGTTGGCGATCAGGATGGTGCGCTCCACCAGCGGGCTGCCGGTGTGCGGATCGATCAGCTCTGGGAATTCGAGCAGCACGCCCGTCATCTCGTTGCCGCGCTCGCCACACCCGATGTAGACGATGATGTCGGCGTCGCTCCACCTGGCGATCTGCTGCTGGGTGATCGATTTGCCCGCGCCAAAGCCTCCCGGAATGGCCGCCGTGCCGCCCTTGGCCAACGGGAAGAACGTATCGAGCACGCGCTGCCCGGTGACGAGCAACTCGCTGGGCAGGATGCGGCGGGCGTAGGGGCGCGGGCGGCGCACCGACCAGCGCTGCAACATCGTGATCTCGATTTCTTCTTCCCCCTTCGTCCCCCCCATTGGGGTGCCCCCCCCTTTCGTCCCCCCCATTTTGGGGGAAAGAGGGGGGGCAATGCGCGCGATGGGAGACTCGATGGTGTACTTGCCCGGCGGAGCGACCCACGTCAGTCGCCCTTCGACGTCGGGTGGCACCATGATGCGGTGCTCGATCAGCGGGGTCTCCGGCACGCTGCCCAGGACTGCGCCGCCCTGCACGTCGCTGCCGGCTTCGACGCTGGGTGTGAACTCCCACTCTGCCCCGCGGTAGAGCGACGTGAGCTTGACGCCGCGCCCGATAAAGGCCCCGCTGCGCAGCTCCATCACGGGCAGCGGGCGCTGGATGCCGTCGAAGGTGGATTTGAGCAGGCCCGGCCCCAGCTCCACCGAAAGCGGCATGCCGGTGCCATAGACCGGCGCGCCGGGGCGCAGCCCTGAGGTCTCCTCGTACACCTGGATGGTGATCACGTCCCCTTCCAGGCCGATGACCTCGCCCACCAGGTGCTCCTCGCCGATCTCGACGACCTCGAGCATACCCACCTGGCGCGAGCCACGGGCGCGCACCACCGGGCCGTTTATCCAGATGACCTGGCCGATTTGGCCGATCTCTCGCTCGCTCATGGCGTCTCTCCAGATAGGATGCTATAGACCGTGGTGCGCAGGCCGTTCTGCAGGCGGGCCAGGCGGGTCTCCAGCGTGTTGTCGTAGCGGCGATGGCCATCGGGGGTCTCGACCATGACGCCGGTGCCCCGCTTGAGCGGGTCGCCGGCGCGCAGGTAGATGCCCAGCTCGCTCGCTAGGTCGGCCAGCACCTCGTTGGTGAGCACCTTGCGCGTCTCGGGATCGGAGCGCACCAGGGCGTTATCGGTATCCATGTGCTCCACGGCATCTTGCACCAGGTGGCGCACGATCTGTTCGTAATCCGGCCACTGCGGTGCGTTGGCCAGTTGCTCGCGGACGCTGTCAAAGACGTGACGCAACAGCGCCTCGCGACGCTGCAGCTTGAGCTTTTGGGCCTCGATTCGCGCCGAGGCCGCGGCTTGGCTGCGCCGCGTTTCGACTTGCTTGTTGACGCGCTCCATGATGGCGTCCCCTTCGCTCTTGATCTGCGCCTCCGCTTCGAGAAAGAGAGCCTGGGCCTGAACCCGGGCATCCTCTACGATCTGCTGGGCCTCCGCTCTGGCCTCCTCCATGATCGCCTGCTCGAGAGCCTGAAGGTTGTCCTGGTCACTCACGTCCGTACGCCAACTTTGCTGACTGCCACCTTCTGACTTCATATCCTTACCCCGATAGTTTTCCTGATCACTTCGCTCAACGGTGGTCGATCTGGGCTCGGTCCCGCCGGGCCGGGTATCTCGACGACCAGAGGGCGGGTGCTGCGTATCTTGAGCGTATCCACCCGCTGGCGCGCCAGATCGGCCACGTCCTCGGTCACGAGCACGATGTCGGTCCTTTCTTCGGCAAGCGTTGTGTCGAGGGCGCGGTTCAGTTCCTCGGCCGTGGTCACGACCTGTCCCCGCACGCCCGCCAGGGCAAAGCCCCACACGGCATCTTCACTGCCGATGACTAGCATATTATTCTCTTACCTGGTGACGATCATAAAGGCGATGATCAACCCGTAGATGGCGACGCCCTCGGCCAAGCCGACAAAGACCAGCGCGTTGCCAAACACCTCCGGCTTTTCGGCGATGGCGCCGATGGCGGCCGACCCGGTGGTGCTGACGGCGTAGGCCGCGCCGATGGAGCCCACGCTGACGGCGAGCGCAGCCGCGAACGGCTTGTAGGGATCGACGACGCCGGTCTCTGGCTCCTGGGCCAAGCCCGCCGCGTAGGCGATGTCGGGCTTGAAGAGTAGGACCAATCCCAGCCCGACGACCATCAGCGCCACCACGATGTTAAAGCCTCCCAGGCCGAGCATCAGCTTGCGGGTCGCCTGCACCGGCGCTTGACGGCGACGCTTGAGCGCAAAGATGACGGTGGGCGCCAACGGCAACAGCCCGGCGATCAAGGCGATGATTAGTATTGTCATAACGTACCTCCGTAATTCCTGTTTTGTAGCCGCGATTTCGTCCGTGACTTGCTCGGTAGCCGTGCAAGGCACGGACAGAGACCGTGCCTACCTTCCTTGGCTACTGCTGCGCACGCTCCTTGTGCGTCAGCTCCAGCGGGCGGTAGCGCACGCCACTGCCCGAAAAGAACTTGCTAAAGAACTCGTAATATTCCAGGCGCAACGTCTGAATGCCGACGATCATGCCCTCGAACCCGATGACGAACAGGGTGCCCAGTACGTACACGACCCAGAAGAGCACGCCCTTGCCTGGGCTGATCGTCTCGGCGATGATCGCCACGACCATGCTCAGCGCCCCGTGGGCCACGGCAAAGGCCCCCATGCGGATGTAGGAGAGCGTGTTGCTCAGCAGGCCGATCAAAAGCTCAAAGAACTCGAACGCCGCGCGCATCAAATAGGTAAAGGCGCTGTCCTCGACGAGCGGCCGGTGCCCTTCGACCAGATGCGCCAGCAAATGCCCAAACACCACCGCCAGCCCGGATACGATCACCGTCACCGCGAGGGGGGTAGCAGGCAACCCCAGGTCGCTCGCCATGACGCTCGCGCCCAGGCCGACCATAGACCAGTAAAAGAGCAGACCGGCCAGGCCATAGTGCCCGAAGAACAGGTGGCCCCACCGCCGCGCCAGCAGGTCGTTGACCATGCTCAGGATCATACCCAGGCTGAGCAGTCCGATGCCCACGGCGACGGCCACCAGCAGTGTATCCATGATGCTGTGCGTGGGCTGCAGCATCCAGTTTTCGCCGTGGAGCCATTCTTTCAGCAGTTCCTCGTCGCCAAAGAAGCTGCCGTAGAGCACGCCAAAGAGCATGGACGTGATCCCGCAGGCGATGAGGGGGAAGCCCGCGCTCGCTGCCTTCCGCAGCTGGCGCACCACGCCGCTGACCAGGAGCATGCCCAGCAAAGTGAGCAGGAATCCGTGTCCCACGTCGCCGAACATGAGGCCGAACACCAGGGGGAAGGTCAGCGCCAAGATGAGCGTGGGGTTCAACTCCCCATAGGCGGGCTGGCCATAGTTGGACACCAGGCTCTGAAATGCTTTCAGCAAAAGGGGCGAGTCCATCGCCGTGGGTATGGCGTCCGCGTGCTTCCGTCCAGGTGTGGTGCTCTCGAACTGGACATCGCCCGAGGCGCGCTCAATACTGCGCTGCAGCTCGCTCAACCGCGACGCGGGTACCCAGCCGGCGACCAGGTAGGTGAAGCGCAGCCGCCCGTACTGGGCAATCGTCTCGACCAACGTGCGGCTGGCGCGCACCTGCCACAGCAGGCGCTGCAACCGTCTCACGCGCGTCTCGTGCAGCCTGTCGATGGCCAAGTGGCACTCGTCGATGCGTGCGTTCGTGCGCTCAACGTCGGCCTGCAGCGACGCGATGATCTCGGTGGGGGTGCCCTGGTACGTCTCCGGCAGGCTGATGGGGTTCAGATAGGCGCTGCGGGCGGCCCGGTCGAGAACCTCGGCGTCGCGCTTTGCGCCAAAGAGGACGACGGTCGCCAGGTGATCGTCGCGTTTCAACTCGATCAATTTGGAGGGGACGTGCTCCAGGCTGCTGCGGAGCCGCTCCAGGTTCGGTGCCGGTATGTTGCCCAACGTCGCAAAGAGGTAGCGCAGGTTGCGGATGGTGTCCAGTTCGACGTCCAGGTTGGCGACGAGTTCCAACTGGGCGATGGTGCGTCTTAACTGATTCAACTTGAGACGCTCATCCTCCAATTCCTTGAGGGGCGCGCGGGTCTCCTGCTCCAACTGCTCCACTTCCGCCATGGCCGCCTCCGGCTCGACGATGTGCTGTGCTTCTGGAGGGGGTTCGCCCTCGTCGACGCACAATGCCTCCATCACCAGCAGGACGCGCTGCTCGAGCGAGGCAAAGAGGGCGGCCTGCTCTTGCCAGTTGTCGCCGTCGCGGTAATCGGCGGGCACGATGTCGGTGTGCTCTTGCGGCGCCAGGTGAAAGATGCCCGAGGCAGCCAGGGCCTCCGTGACGGGCACGACGTCCTGTCGCGGGACGACGAGTTCGACCTTGTTCATCACTTGTGATCGAAACATAGCATCCTCGGTTACGTCCGGTAGGCTTGCGGCTGCAGCGTCAGCATAGGACCGAAGGTCTCCAATGGGAGTTCGGAGGACTTGGCCTCGATCAGCACGGTCAGATCGCGTATCTCGTAATCGTTCAACACCAGGTAGGCCAGCGGCACGCCGATGTTGAAGGGATCGCCTCTGAAGGCGTCGCGGCACAGGCCGACCACGCGGCGGTGGAGGGCCATCTCCAGCGCCTCCAGGCCCGCGCCGTTCTGCTCCCCGATGCGTTCCGGCCTTTCGAGTTGGGGATAGATGCGGGACACGATCTGGCCGATGTCCTCGCCGGCGGCGATGGCGCGGATGGCCTCGTCGCTCACCTGGTAGCCGAAGGGCAGGGTGTAGTTGATGATCTCCTCGGCGGAGAGGTGGTGATAGACCCGGTAGCGGATCGCCCACATCAGGTTATCCAGATCGAACAGGCTGCCCGCGATGCGCAGCGCCTGCTCGCGGTCCTGGCCGCCGAGCAGGTCGATGCTCTGCCACAGCCGCCGGTGGTGATCCAGGTCCAGCGCCACCTCCAGCGGGAAGAGGCTGCGCTCGGCCTGGTACCGCTCCAGCGCGTGGGAGAGCGCGGTGTAATAGGGCGTCTGGCGGGTGAGCTCGATGGCCCGCGCCACGCTCCCCGTCTGAACCATCTTCTGCATCGTGTCCAGCGTGAGCGCGCTGTGCTTGGATTTGGGATAGAGCAGGAAGAGCACCTGATCCCACGGCGCTTTCGTTTCGACCCCCCGCAGGGCGGCCTTTAGGTCGTCCACCTCGTACAGCCGCCACAACCACAGCAGCAACTGGCGGCCCGGCTCCGGCGTCAGGCGGATGACCTTGTCGTAGGCCTGGGCCAGGTGCAGCTTGATCCGGTAGGCGGTGCGACGCGCGGTCAGCATCTCGCGCTTGATGTCCAGGTAGGGCGCATAGACCGTCTTGGATAGCACGCTCAGCGCACCGTTGAGGTCGTGCGCTTGGACGAGGGCCGTCCACGTCTCTGCCTTCAGCATGGTCGAGTACAGCGCGCGCACGGAGGCTTGGACCAGGGAGTAGGTGGAGAGGCTCTTGATCGACATCGCGTTAGCTGTGTCCCACGATCCGGTCGAGCACAAAGCGCGTGGCGCGGTCGAAATTCTCCTCGGCCACCCGTTCCAGCTCCTGGGCCTCCGCCTCGGCCTGGGCCACGATGCGCGCGCGCTCGATCTCGGCCGTCTGCTTGCTCTGGGCGGAGAGCTGCTCAGCCTGCCGGCGTATGTTGTCCAGCGTCTGCTCGCGCATGGTGGAGGCCGCCTGCTTGGCCTCTTTGACCACGCGCTCGGCTTCCTGCCGGGCGTCGTCGTAGAGCTGCACGGCGGTGGTCTCGATGGACAGTATCTGGGCGATCGTCTCCTGACTCACTTTCCCTCTCCAAAAAACAATGCCGCTTGCAGCGTCGTCGGGCTGCGATGACGGCGCTCGGCGGCTTTTGAGGGATTGTAACACTCGGCGTGGATTTGTCAAGATAGCGGTGGAGGAGCGTGGTTGGAACGGGGATTTGGGCGTTGGGAGTGATGTGATGCGTGATGCGCAAAACGTAAAGACGTAAGGGTGGCGACAGTTTACGTTTTACGTCTTACGTTTTACTTGTTCTTCGATCTCCCCCAGCAGCCGCTCCGCCTCCTGGAAGGCGACCTCGTAGCGGTGGGGTGGGCCGTCGCACCCGGCGCGCTCGCGGGCGGTTTCTGCGTGTTGACGGGCCTCTTCGAGGTCGTTTACCTCAAGCGCGAGTTGGGCCAGAAAGTTGTGGCAGTCCGCCTGCACCAGCCGGTAGCCGCAGCGGTCGGCGATGGACAGGGCCTCTTGGGCCAGGGAGAGGGCCTCCGGTCGGGGCGCAGCATGCTGCGCCCCGACGTCGCGACGCGCCCCTACCGCCTGATCCGCCCGCAGCCGCGCCAGATCCAGCAGGATGTCCGGCTCAATCTCGACCAGGTTGATGCGGCGGCAGCGGCGCAGGGCGTCGTCAAGATGCACCTCCGCCTGGGTTAATTCCCCTTGCGCCCGGTGCGCCGCGCCCAGCAGCCACCCGGCGCGGATGATGTCGGCCTCAACGTGCTCCACATCTGCCAGTTCCCGCGCTCGCCGGGCGGCCTCCAATGCAGAGTCGGCGTCTCTCATCAGTAGGGAACGCAAGGAGAGGTAGCTCCATGCCACGCTTTGCCATTGCCTGTTGGCTCTCGGATCTATTTCCTCTCGTCGGACATGTACTTTGATGGACTCTTCAATACTCTCTTCGCTGCCTGAGAAATCTCCTTCGAGTGCTAACAACCTACCGAGTTCCTTCGAGCTGATGGCCTCGTGAAACTCGTCCTCAATCTCGCGGCACAGCGCGATCATGCGCCGCTGATTCTCCTCCTCCGCCGCCAGCTCACCGATGACGAGTTGCTGAGTGGCGAGGTTCCCCAAGCCGATGGCGAGGTACTGATCGTTGCCTATCACATTCTCGTAGATGTCGTTCGCTCGTTCAGATAGCGGCACCGCCTGGCTGGGTTGACCAGAGAGAGCGTAGGAATTGGCTAGCGCGGCCAGCGCCCAGGCCTGGGCACTCTCGTCGCTGAGCAGCGGCAGAGCCGCCTCGCCAGCGGAGACCAGCGGCTCGCCGCCGGGGAAGAGGGCGCGCAGTAACTCGATGACAAGCTGGTACGCGCCAAAATGGTAGTAGAATAGTTCGTGGAGCTGTCCATGGAACAGATCGCAAACCTCACCGTACTGCCCGGCGCGGACGGTGTGATGGTACAGCTCGATCACCGAGGCTAGATCGTCCACCGCCTCGACACTTTCTGTGTTCACCGCCTCAGCTAGAGGGTGGAAGTGCTCAGCTAGGCGGGCGTGGACGCTGGGCTTGTCCTCTAGGCATCCATAGGCGTAACGACGCACCACGGGATGAAAATTCAGCGTCCCGTGCTCTCGATCCCACGTCACCCAGCGATCCTCCTCCAGTCGCCGCAGGTTAGCCGAAAGCTGCGTCTCTGGCCAATCGCCCGCCAAGAAGCGCACCACATCCATCGTGGCCTTGCCCCGCAGTGCGGCGAGCTGGCTGAGAAACTGGGCCAAGTCCTCCGGCAGCGTCTCGTAGGCCCGCTCCAGGATGTGGTCGTGGCGCGCCTTGAGGTCTGCCGCCACGTCATAGTGCGGGGCCTGCCGCACGTCGTCGGGTTGGCGTAGGTCGTAGTGCAACACCTCTACCAGTTTGGATAAGCTCAGTGGGTGGTAAGCGTAAACCGCTGCTGCATCCTCCAGCTCGCGGCGTGTACCTTTGATCCCGCAATCCCGCAGGTAAGTGACGGCATCGTCGGGGGCCAGGCCCGGTAGTTCTATCTCTTGCCAACCGTCCAGTCCGTCCAATTCTTGCGGCACCAAGCGACTGGTGATGAGGGTCTTGCAGGCAGGGTCTGCCACCAAGGCGCGCAGGAGGCGGGCCGTCGCCAGGTCGGCACAGCGCCGCTCGTTGGGCTCCAGTTCCTCGGCCGGTCGCTCTGGCAGCAGCGCCGCATCCACCGAGGCGTAGGCACACAGCAGCCGCTCAAAGCCATCCAGCACCAGCAGCACGCGCTCTTCGGCCAGCCGCCGGGTCAGCATCGTCACCGGATCACCCTCGGCGGAAACACCCAAGTAGGTGCACAGGTCATCCAGGAAGCGCCGGAAGCCAACCTCACCCTCGTAGAACGAGCATTGGAAGATGCCGCTCAACCCGAGGGCCTCTTGCTGAGCCACCACCCGCCGCCACAGCCAGGCCCAGGCCAGGCTCGACTTGCCCATCCCGCCGATGGCGATCAAGCAGCACATCGGGTTTCCGTCCTCCGCCAGCCAGGCATCCAGTTCGTCCATCTCCTCCTGGCGGCCTGTCCAGTTCTCCGGCATCGGGTAGCGGTAGCCGTAGTAGGGGGTAGGAGGTTCAGGGATGGTCTCTGCATCCGCTGTCTCCACCGATGCTTGCTCTATGGCTTCATGGATGATGATCTCTATTTGCTCGCGTGAGTATACCTGCCGCAAGTCATAGGGAATGCTTTTGAGCTTTTCGTAGGCGCAGACAGCCGCTGGGCGCGTGATGTTGCTCCATGCTTCGGTTTTCTGCAAGCGCGCGATGAAGAGATCGCACAAGTCGGTATCATCCGTCAGTCCGGCCAGGTTAGTGTCGAAGTGTACTTTGCCGACCAGGAAGTCGGCATCTGCTAGATAATAGCGAGTGGAAACTACA